>CAZWLS010000256.1:0-6272 GCA_964634415.1 uncultured Roseivirgaceae bacterium
AGTATGGAAAGTACTCATCCTCTGTTTCAAGCACTCTGAAGTAGGTATAAAATTCTTCAGGATTATACGCATCCTTTCCGAAGACCAATCGATCTTGATACTTCTCAAAGAATGCATTCGCACGCTTTGGTTGTCTTCCAAATTCAGCAATCACAGCACCTATTCCAAACAACACATTAGGATACGTATCAAGGTGTGCTCCTGCTTTATCCAGGTTGTTCCCCATCCATCCCATATGCGCATTTATAAAAGTAGTTTTTGGATGCTTTTTAAAGACGTTATGCTGCTCAGCTATGATTTGCTCAAAAGGAGCAGGATTGTCCGCTCCCCTTTTTCTACCTGGACGTAATTTCAATTCAAGCCACCTCTCATTGTCTGAATCCATAGGTTGCCAAAAAGGAGCTGGATCTGCAGAATGTATAAGAACTGGAATACCTAATTCCCCACATTTAGCCCATATTGGATCTATTCGTGGATCATCTACAGCAACACGTTTTCCATCTGAATCCTTGTAGCTAAGTCCAAGGCTTTTGTAAATCTTCAGTCCTTGAGCGCCTGCCTTCACATCTTCCTCTAATTCTTTGACAGCATTTTCCGTCCAACCTTCTTCTCCAATATTCTTAAATGACACATTGGTAAATACAATGATACGTTTTGGAGCTTCTCCTTCTACCCTTCTTACCATCCCAGCCAAATATTCTTGAGATCCAATATCCCTGGATTCTCTGTTAAATCCCCTACCACTTAGATTGATCATTGCACCCATGTTCAAATCATCCATCTCCTTCACTAGACTTGCAATTCGATCTTTTGTCAAATTCCATTGATGACTATGTATATCTACAAATGGAAACTTGGCACTTGTCACAGGATTTTCTGGGACTACTAAAGTCGACGTAGGATTGTATTCTTCAAATCCCATTTCTTGTTCAGAATTTTCTTGGGAATAAGAAATGAATGATATTAGAAGAAATACGAATGTGAATTTTCTCATTAGTTAAGGATTATTTTGGCAAGTATACGAATCGTCGCAATATCTGTTTATCCAAACACATTCAATTTTATTCAATTGACATTCCCAATACATTCTTAATTTCGCAATATGGATCGACCGGAGTTTGACGATATTTTCATGGAATTGGCTGTAAACTTGGCCAAACGATCTCACTGTATAAAAAGACATGTGGGTGCAGTACTTACTAAAGACACTCGTATTATTTCTATCGGGTATAATGGTCCACCTGCTGATACGCACAATTGTGATTTAGAGTGGCCGGAAGAAGGATGTCCTAGAGATTCGAAAGGAAGCTGTTCACTAGCATTACATGCGGAACAAAACGCAATTCTATATGCAGTAAAAAACAAAACTGACGTTGAAGGTGCTACACTTTACGTTACCCTTTCTCCTTGTATAGCGTGTGCAAGGATCATCTACACAATGAAAATCCATAAGGTCATCTACTTAAAATCGTATGCCGAGTACAAAGGAATTGCATCTGATGAGGGCGTAGATTTCCTGAAAAGATTTGGAGTTGCAGTTGAGCAGTATCAAGGATCACTAGATAACGTAAGTGAGTTAGTTTGATCTAATAAATAGCTGATATCCTACCACGCCAATTGTCATTCGTTAACCAAACATTACAGTTAGTCCTCAAATAGCTACTTAATATTCATTGATTTAGAAAATACTATTAAGGCAGTTCTTAATAGTGAAACTTTGGGTTGCTCAACTAAGAGTATTTCAGACCCTAAACACATGAATATTATGAGGAAAATTCTACTACTATTTTTAATTATGACTTGTCATTTTGCGATTGGGCAAGCGCCACGCAACCTGGAAGATCTCGTTCAAAAGTATGCGCCAATTTTAAAGCATGACTATGCTGAAAAATATTTCCCTTCCTCTGTAGATTGGTTTTTAGATAGAGCGGCATTATTGAAAAAAAATACTAGCGGATCTAGTTATTCAGGTAATGTTTATCAGTGTGCTTTAATTGATCCTGACTGCAGAGCAAAACTTGGTAATGAGGCAATAATCGTAGGCGACCACAATAAGTTCGAAGATGAATCGTGGAATATGCACCGATTGGAAGAAGTAGATCCAAATACCAAGTTTGGAAATATCAACTCTGCCAAGGCATATGTACATATTATATTGGCTAATCATCAATTTTACCCAACATTTGAATACGATGTTGAAATTCAGTATTGGTTTTTCTACCCTTATAATGGTGCTCAAGATCCACTTCAGGCGAGTGCTCATGAAGGAGATTGGGAAGGTGTTAGCGTAATCGTTGATAGTCAAGGTGAATTAAAATATGTAACAACTACAGAGCACGGAGGTCGTAATTTTTATCAAAAGAGCCAACTAGAAATGGAAGGAGATCATCCTGTTCTTTATGTTGCTCGAGATTCACATGCCATTTATTACAACCAAGGGTGTCATAACACTCACGTAAAAGGTCTAATAAGATTAGATTGTGTTGTTTCTCTTGGAGACAATGAATTGCACACCGCCAATAAGAATGAAATTATTTCCATTGATCCAAGAATTCAAAATCATGACATAGAATTTACCGAACCAATATGGCTAAATTATGGAGGAAGATGGGGTGACACGTATGCACCTTGGTATGGTGGATCCAACAGTCCTACTTTTGTTCTAAAAGACAAAGCTGAATGGCATGGCACTAACAGATACCCAAATCATCCAGATTGGGACTATGATTATACCATCAATGAAGGTGACGCCAATAATGTCAATTTAACCACTCTTATTGATAAAAATGCGATAAGCGGAGCATCTAAACTATGCCCGAATGGAAACTATTCCTTTTCGCCAAGCAATTATGTAAAGCATCCAAATTCTATCGAATGGACAATACCATCAAATTACTTGAACTATACTATCAGTAATGAGAGATATGTAAATGCCACACCAAAAACTTCCAGTTCGCCGACTTTCAACATTACTGCAGAAGCTGAATATTCTCATGCGAATGGTTATGACACTTATAATAGCCTTTCGAAGAGTATGAATATTGTGAATATGAACGCTTCTCTTTTTTCATTGTCCGTTCATGAAATGACACCACTTACTTATACTTGTCTTACCCAGGTAAGATTAATTAACAATAGTGGAATACAAGTCTCCTCAGTAAATTGGAGCACTATACCAACTTTAGGTCATACCGTAGCAGATGAATTGACTGTTCAATATTCCAACGATTCCTATGCAAATATCAATTCTACGAGTGGCGCCAGAGGTATTGTAAGAGCTGAGGTTACGATTTGTGATGAGACATACACATTGGAAATTCCCGTAAACCCAACATGTGAGACTGCAGATAGTGATGATGGCCCAGATAGAGAAGTAATTGGCTTTGGATTTAGCGGTGGTACAAATTTCGGTGAGGTAGAAGGTCAAATATATCCAAATCCAACAAGTGGAGCCTTTAGAATCATGGTTGAGGATGGCGTCGAGTTTTCTAACGTACGTGCAATCATATCCGATCAAAGTGGAAGAACTATTCGAGAGGTGCAAGTGCCCGAGTTTAAGTCTTTTCTGGACCTTGATATTTCTAATGAAGAAAAGGGGATTTATATAATTTCCGCTTTCAGTAACGACAAGCAAATTTTTAAAGGAAAACTGGTCAAAAAATAGGTTTTTATTTCTTCTCATTTAAAGCCCACTCCTTAAAGAGCGGGCTTTTTTGTTTTGCAACTTCATCAATTCTTAGTGGTTACTTAATACTAGCTCATCAGTTTATTGACATAAATAGAGTATGCTACTTTCTTCTACATCCAAACTGTCAATTTCACCCAAAAAGTCCATTATTACTTGATTTAAACTTGTCATTCGTTAACCAAACATTACCGTTAGTCCTCAAATAGCTACCTAATATTCATTGAGCTCGAAAAAACTATTAAGGCAGCCCTTAATGGTGAAACTTTGAGTTACTCAACTAAGAGTATTTCAGACCCTAAACACATGAATATTATGAGGAAAATTCTACTACTATTTTTAATTGTGACTTGTCATTTTGCGATTGGGCAAGCGCTTAATAGAAACACACCACCATTAGAGGAAATCGTTAGAAAGCATGCTCCTATGATTTGGCATGCTGCGGATGAAATATATTTACCTTCATCCGTAGAATGGTTCTTCGATCGTGCAGTCCTGATGAAAAACAGAGACAATGGTGATCCTAAAGCAAATGATGTCTTATGCCATCTATCAGATCCAAATTGTCAAGCAAGGCTATCAGATCCAAGCCAAGGAAAAGCATACGCTATTACCAATGAGAGCCCGGAAAGAAACAGACTTAAAGAACTTTACAGAATGCATCGAATTGAGTCCTCTGCGAAATTCGGTGATATTACGAGCGCTAAAGCTTATGTTAATATTCGACTCGCCCACTACCAACCATTCCCGAGATTTGAATATTATCTTGAAATTCAATATTGGCTATTCTACCCGTATAATGGTTCACAAGATCCACTTAACCTAAGTTCTCATGAAGGAGATTGGGAAGGAGTAAGTATTATAGTGGACCAATATGGAGATTTTAAGTATGCTATATCAACAGAGCATGGCGACAGAAATTTTTATCAAAAAAGCCAATTAGAATTTAGAGAAGGAACACATCCAGTACTATACTCTGCGAAAGATTCACATGCACTTTACAATACTCCAGGTTGCCATCAAACAATATATGGAAGTTTTGGAGATTATGACTGTATAGAGCCTTGGGAAGGTGTTAAACAATTTAAAACCTGGAACTCGTTCGAGATCATTGAAATTGACCCAAGAATTGAGGCTATTGGAACCACTCCGACTAATCCACACTGGAAGTACTTTGGAGGACTATGGGGGGACACATATGATGAAGAGTCTCTTGGGATATCAGGAACAAACAGCCCAGCTTTTGTAAGAAGAGATTCTCTGGAATGGACAGGAGTCTACTTTGCACCCGTTACAATAAATTCTTTGTTAGGACCAATAACAATTCAGTATCCATTCCCTCATGATTACACGCTTAGAAATTTAAATAGTAGTGGTAGACCACAGAGAGAAGCTGCAAATAAAATAAGCGAACCTACAAACTATGTTTCAGGGGCAAGTTCTTTATGTAGCGGCAATAACTACTCTTACCACGTAAATATCAACAAAAACAAAAGCGTTTCTTGGTCTGCTCCAGCTAGCAACTTTTCACCGGCTACAAGTCAATCCCAATCTTTCACAACAAAGGCTTCGAGCTATGGGAATGGTAAGAAAATACAAGCAATCACAAAACTAGAACATAAAATTGGTGGGAATTCAGCCTATAAAACAACACATACTTTTTCAAAAAATGTTGCAGTAAGGAACGCTGCTAATTCTGGATTAACTCTTTCGATAGTATACCTTGAAGAAGGTAATTCAAATTGCCAATCTCAAATAAGATTAAACAATAATAGTGGCATGTACATTTCGTCTGTGAATTGGAGTGTAACACCTACTTTAGGACATTCAACAGGTTCATTATTGACCTTAGGCTATAACAATAATAGCTATGCATATATAAGTTCGGATGGTGAAGCCAGCGGTATGGTTACAGCTACTGTGATGTTTTGCGGTGAACCTATTGAAATAAGTGCTTTAGTTGCCCACACATGCAGCAATAGTGGATCTGGACCATTCCGAGAACAAGAAATACTTGGCTTTGGATTTAGCAGCGGTACAGACTTTAGCGAGGTAGAGGGTCAAATATATCCGAATCCGACAAGTGGAGCCTTTAGAATCATGGTTGAAGATGGTGTCGAGTTTTCTAACGTGCGTGCTATCATATCTGATCAAAGTGGAAGAACGATTCGAGAGGTGCAAGTACCAGCGTTTAAATCTTTCTTAGACCTCGATATTTCTAACGAAGAAAACGGCATTTATATAATTTCTGCTTTCAGCAACGACAAGCAAATTTTTAAAGGAAAACTGGTCAAAAAATAGCTTTTTATTTATTCCCATTCAAAGCCCGCTCCTAAAGAGTGGGCTTTTTCATTTTAAAACTTCATCCATTCTTAGCAGTTACTTAATATTAGCTACGTTAGTTTGCAGATATGAATAGAATACTCACCCTAATCTTATTCTTTCCACTTGTCGCTTTTGCGCAGCAAGCAGATGTTACAGTTAAAAAAGAAATCGAAAGAATTGCTTTTGGCTCATGTAGCAAGCAAAACCAACCAGACGATCAACTTTGGAAAGAAGTCATTGACACAAATCCGAATCTTTGGAT
>CAZWLS010000257.1:0-6266 GCA_964634415.1 uncultured Roseivirgaceae bacterium
CTAACTTCCCGGGATCCAAATAAAATAAGTATCAATTTTATTAAAGATCCTAATCTTAAGAGAAAGACGGTTCATACTACCTGCGAAAATTGCTCACTACCAGATTGCGACAACAGGGTAGCACCACCTTCAAAAATTAATATTAAAAAGAGGGAAGCAGAGTTAATAGAGGCTTTAAAAGAATTGGACTAGCCCTCTACATCTTTAGTGTCAATATCCATATTTTCCAAATCCTCATCGGGAGTTGTTAAGACACCAACATTTTCTTTATTCAAATATTTTTCAAACACCATATATGTGGTCGTCCCAGTGAATACGCCAATCAAAGAACCAGCCATAATATCGATGAGAAAGTGTTGTGCCAAATAGACTCTGGAAATAGCAGTTAGCGTAGCTCCTACCAGAAGAATTGAAGAGAAATTATTGTTTTGAAGCATTAGCGTAATGAAGACTGCTAATGCAAATACGGCCATCGAATGACCTGAAGGGAAAGAGTGTTGGCTCAGAATTGTAACTCCATCAACAAAATCAAGCACTTCGTATCCATTGAAATATATGATTGGTCGTTGTGCTTCAGGAAACAAGAAATGTTTGAAAAATAGGGAAATCAACGCCACAAATATTCCAGTCAACCCCAGAATCAAACCATACCTTCTCTTAAATATGATTAACACGACAGCTACGACCCCAAAGAAGATCACATCTCCTGTATGCGTCCAATATTTAAAAAAGAAGTCCCATACCGGATTATGAAGCTCATTTAGCCACAAAACGAATCTTCCATGACTTTGATAAAAAAAGTAAACCATGGAAAGAGCGAAGAGGCACAGGTAGGGAATATAAAATAAGCTGGTATTTTTTAGCCGGTCAATCATATTTGATCAACGTAAGATATACAGTTTACCGAATCCATTCTTAAAAGCACGGTCCGCACTTGTCGATCTTCTTTGAATCGAGTTTCCATTAGCATTAATAAACACTTTATAAAAGTAGACGCCATTGGCAAGTTGATCTCCAAACTCATCCCTTCCATCCCAAGCATAACTGGTGATGTTATTACCTATTCGTATTGGCCCAATTTCATCTTGTGTAATTTCTCTCACTACTCTCCCTGAAACTGTCAAGATCTGAATCTTAATTTGATCCGGAATTTCCGTCCCGGTAAGGGTAAATACAAATCTACATCTAGTGGAAAAAGGGTTGGGGTATGGATAAAAATGTGTAATTGTAGACTCATTTATCACCTCAAAATTGATCTCATAGGGTTCTGTTCCGGCTTCATTGCCTGACTCATCTTCTGCCTGTACACGTAGCGCATGTATTCCATCACTCAATGGACCCGGCTGATATTCAATTTGAAAATCCTGACTTTCGCTTGCCGGTGTATAGTTGAGTCTCGGATCTGAAAAATTGATTCGTTGGAATTGGCTTTCTTCGCCCGGTAACCTTAGTGATATATTGATACCTGTTGTATCCGTTTTTGTCGCAAATGGATTGTCATCCCTCATTCTTACAACAACATTCGGATTTGGTGACACAATATCTCCATCGAGAATATGATATCCATCGAATGTCACATCTAGCACCGGGTTAGTCTCATCAGCTTGAACATCAATGATATTCGTCAGTGTCAGTCGATTGTTAAGCTCATAAACTTCATTTTCATTAGAAAGCACTTCGACTACCAGGCTATTGGAGCCCGACATGTTAAAAGAAGAAAAAGCTACTGAAAACTCAGTTGTATCACCGGCGACAGGAGGAGCTATTCTAAAACTCGATTCTGCGATTGTTCCAGTATTCTGATTGATCAAAGTAGCCATTACACTGAGCGAATCTGTAAAATCAACTGCTGATAGATTCAAGAAATTGAAGCTTCGTTCGATCTGTTCGCCCTCCAATAGAGATGAGGAGGATTTACTCTCAGGTAGAACTATACCTTCTGCAGGTAATTCATAATTCAGTTGCCAGAAATTTAGTTGAGATGGAGTCTGATCTGTATCATCATCGAACGAGAACAAAAGCTCAATTTGCGGATACATTACAGCATCAACTGTCGCTATATCGATAGTCTCTGCTCTTGCTCGCGATTCCAACGTTGAAACATTGCCATTATCATCTACGCCAAGTACCTCTATTGATATATTATCATTCACTTCTTCTGTGACATTGTAGGAGAATGATTCCCAACTTCTGGCAGGGCCTATTCTACGACTTCTCATTTCCCCGCTAACAAATTTTCCAATTACGTCATCCTGAAAATCAATACTTTGTTCTCTAACAGGAGTGGGAGTACCGTCATTGATAATTGTTGTCGCAGTTCCTGGAGCGTCACCTTTTCTACCAAAAAATATTACCGGCTGCCCATCTACCAATGAAGTGATAGTTGCAGTACTTACCCCTAGCGAGTTAAGTGTAGATTCCACCTCTGTATCCCAATTGGAATAATCTATATTTCCAATATTGAACATAACAATCATGTCACCATCACTCATGTTATCGACCAATACTTGAAATCTTCTTTCTACGCCTATCATATCTTCTTCTCTAAATTGATAGATTCTTTGTGGCAACCTTCCACAGACTTCCCGATTAAAAACATCAATTTCTGTCGTCACTATTGGTCGGTAAGGATCACCGCTCTCTTTGTCAAAAGCTATGGCATTAAAAGTGTTCTCCTCGCAAGTGGGGTCAATCGTGTTGGAAGTAACGAAGAAATTTAATCCTCCTATCACTGCCTTCATATCATCATAAGTAAATGAAGGATTGTCTACACCGAAAGTGAAAATATCAATTGGGGTGGTAGATTCTATAAACTCCCATTCATTTGTAAGCTGATTATACTGAACCCCAGTTACAATTTCATTTTCTATCTGCTCCGGATCATATTGCCCCCATCCGTCAGACACGTTATCAATTAGTGTAAAAGAGCTCTCAACCCACTCATCAGTTTCGTCAGGGTCAGGGTCGGTATATCTTGTTCTCCAATATATCGTAGATGAATCTGGCAATGTAAAGGTTGAAAAATCGAACATTTGAGATCCAATTACTTCTGCCGAAACGGTGAAGAGTCGGTTATTAGGACCTGCAAAATCTGGTTGGGTATCTAATTCTAATTGATAGCTGCGTTCATCTTCCAAAAGATTACTTGATTGCCATAAGAACTCAACGTTCGAATTTGAAAGTATCCCATTATTGACCGGATATAGATTAAGTGTATTTCCACTAAAAATTGATACTTCCAGGCTAGCATTATTATTTGTTTCATTTAGTTCCTCTGTTTCATTGGTTGGGTCAAGAGTTACCGAAAAGAGGTTTAACCCATCATTATTCTGACCGGGATCATTTGGAATATAAAAAACGAGTGTATCCTGTCTTAAAGGTCTTAAATATTTCTGCGTATACACCTCTTGGCCACCATCTGGGTACGTTCTATTTATTTGAACAATTAGTGAATCAGCTACACTTCTACCAAAGTTCTTGACTATTACATCGATCTGGAAGGAGTCTTGGTTAGCCAGAATTTCCTCTGCCCCTATTGCGCTTGCGCTCAACGAATTATTATCGATCTGATAATCTGGATTATCTGCTCCAAATACCCGGTACGCAGGATCACCCTGAACCGTCATCTGTTGGACTTGAGTAAGATTGAGGTCACTCGTTCCGTATCGATTGATGTAATTATCAGAAACTTCAAGCACCACATTCCCAATAGTTTCACCAATGAAAACATCATCACCAAATCCCAATTCATAAAAAAGATCACTCCACCGCCTCAATGTCGAAGAAACTGCAACATCTGAATGAGCAATAAAGCCAACAGCACCAAGATCAGGAGTGTTTAGCCAATCTTCACCAAAAGTGAAATTACTACCGTATATCTCACCTGCTTTACAGCCATTTACAATAAACACTGGATATTTTCCCTTATTGGAAAAGCCAAAAGAAGGATTGCTGACTCTACCAATCTCGATATCTGTTACTGTACCACTCGAATGACCAAAAAAGGTAATATATCCGACTCCCTGATTTACGCGATCAGTTACATCTACAAATTCAACTGCATCACCTGTTTCTTTCCCAGTATTGAAGGCCCTACCTCCAATAAAATCTGTCTCTAGAACATTGGTAAAACCCTGGACTATATCAATGAAACTACTTATTTCAGACTGGTTTATCCCACCGCTGAGTTGAAGGAAATCTTTCCTAAATAGATCATCAAATGGCAAAGCTTCCATTTCAACGATTTTATTTAAATAAGCCGTGACATCAGAAGGGTCAAAAGCATTTAACCGTCCAATGGCTATACCTGGGACTGATGGATCGGAACCAATCCCTAGCGTATATAAAAGATCACTTCCTGGCAATCCAAAAGTTGGAACATTTACACCGACTTGATCTCCTCTGTAATAATTGAAATTGGGTGTAAACCCTTTTCCAATTAAGAATACATTTTCTACCGGATTTTGATTATTAGCATCTACAATGAAATTTGTAATTGCAAGTGGCGTCGGGTCACCGTAGCCATACAGATTATATAAATCACTAATATTGGCGACTTGTACATTGTAGTTTCCGCCTGCAGTAGATTCTCGATAATTTTCATAATCTTCAACTGGATCTCCAGATTCCCTTAAATCCACGTGAGAAATAATCAGGTAGTTTTTATCGCTTAGATCAAAATTGGGAAGGCTTACCGTCTCGATGCTGGGGACACTCTTTGGATTAGTAACTGCCAAAACTCTATGTCCATCTGTAACATCAGGTATAACAGCCTCTACCCTAGCGCTGAAGTTGGTGGTTGATATCCTGATAACATTGAGTGGATCTGTAATGTCAAAGATTCTTGTTCCCGATGCATTTGTAGTCGGTATTTGCATCCATGCTTTTGCACTAACTGGATTATCGAGTGTGAAAACCTTATTCTCATCATCATCTAGTTGGATGGTCTGAGGATAAACTAATCGCATGTATGCTACTGAAATTCGTTCAGAAATATCTGGGAAGCCCTCAGCTGTAACTCTTACTACTATTTCTCCTCCAGAACCCACATTGGTGCTGGCAAACGACTCTGAAAAAAACTCCTTCCCCCATCCTGCAAATGTTACATTGTTCAATAAATTCAAGGAGGTTGAAACCTCTCCAATATCGATTCTAACATTGTGATTCAGACTATTTCCTCCAATAATTACTGTTTCTAATGTTGGATTACCTGATGATGATTCAAGATCTTGTAGAACAAACTCAAAGTCCTTGAACGCATTTTTTGATTGAAATCCTCCAGTCCAACCTTCACCATCATCATAGCTACTTAAACTAAATGCAGACCCAGAACCAAATCGTCTACCTGGACTATAATCTGTAGTAAAAAGCTGGATGGTGTCGGCCAGGTGATGTGACTCTGGCGTTAGCCCAGTTGCATTTTTGTCAGATGAAAACGCCATTCTCTTACCGTTTTCATTGCCTAATTTGTACGTCAAAAAATAGCTTGCAGTATCAGAAAACAAGCTGTAAAAAGAATGAGGCTGATCTCCCGATTCATACAGGGAAGCATCACTCTCACCGTCATTTCTTTTTCCGTAAAATTCAAAATAATTTAATGTTCCATCGCCATTCGTATTTACATTTAATGCAACCTCTTCGCCTCTTCTAAACAATTGTATTCTACTGGCCGGGACACTAGTAATTGGAAATCCTAGAGACGAAAGTTCACTTTGCGTAACTCTATAGAAACCATCTTCAGCAACCTTTATTTTATAGTATGATTGGGTAAAGTCTATCCACTCATTACCAACCTGACCGAAGGTCGCGGTACTTAGGAATATTAGAAGGCCGATTAGATTATTTCTTCTCCACATTGAAATCTACTTTAATTGAGAAAACATGAGAAAACAGACCAGGTGCTAAATCACCAATGTCGGTGAGGGCATAATCGACTGTTAATTCTTTGAAACTTACACCTACTCCCATATTAGGTTGGAACGTCCAGGAAGTTGTTCCATCAAAATCTTTTATTTGTTGAAATTGATTTACTCCAAATCTTAAAAAAGCTAAATTTTTATAGTCGAATTCAACTCCAGCTTTCGGATCTACGGAAATCAAACCGGTACGGATCAGGGTATTTCTTTTCCCATCAAATGTCATATCAAGATCTACAGAAGCCATAACTCCGAATTTTTCTGTAATAGTAAAATCTCTTGATCCACCGATAACTAGTCTTGGTAAAGTCACTTCTACAGAGTTTACAGGAACATCATTGCCAGTCAATG
>CAZWLS010000258.1:0-6232 GCA_964634415.1 uncultured Roseivirgaceae bacterium
AGCCCACTATTAGCTTCAATTTCATGGACAGATCCTGCTGGAACTGCTAATACTGGAACTGCTAACCTTGCTACTCCGGTACTTGTAAATGACCTTGACATTAGAGTGACTAAAGGTGGTACGACTTATACTCCATACCGACTAACTGGTGTTAATTCTAATGGAACGGGTGACAATAATGTTGATAACTACGAAAGAATTGATGTTTCTGGAGCTTCAGGATCTTACACGATTACAGTAACTCACAAAGGATCACTAACTGGTGGGAGTCAAAACTTCTCTCTAGTAGTTACGGGCGTTACTGGAACACCTCCAGTTTGTAATGCTACAACTCCTACAGGTTTAGGATCTTCTAATGTTGGAACAACTAGAGCAACGCTTAGTTGGAATGCAGTTTCTAATGCTAGTTATGATGTGAGATACCGACCAGTTGGAGGATCTTGGACTACTTCTTCAGTATCAGGAACAAGTACAGATCTTACTGGCCTAGCAAGCGGAACGCAATATGAAGCTCAAGTAAGAAGTGCTTGTCCAGATAACTCAACTTCTTCTTACAGCTCATCAGTAAGTTTCACTACTGGAACTGTAAGCTTATCTTGTACTACAACTATTAGTTCTTTCCCTTACGGTGAAAGCTTCGAGTCAAATGATGGATGGAATCAGATAGGTGGTGACGACGGAAACTGGGTAAGAGATTCTGGAGGAACTCCTTCATCAAACACAGGACCAAGCGCTGGAGCTGACGGATCGTTCTACATGTTCCTTGAAGCTTCTACAAATGGAAGTGCTGGACAAATCGGAAACAATGCAACGGCTATTTTAGAAAGTAATTGCTTTGATCTATCTGGTGCTACAGGCGCAACATTCTCTTTCCAACATCACATGTATGGAAGCAATGTAGGATCAATTTCAATCCAAGCTTCTAATGACGGTGCAACATGGAATGAACTATACTCACTTTCTGGAAATCAAGGCAACCAGTGGAATGCTGTTGATGTAGACTTAGCAGCTTACGCTGGAGGAGATGTTAAAATAAGAATTGTTGGTACTACAGGTAATGGATGGTCAAGCGATATCGCAGTAGATAATCTTTCTGTTACTACTAGCGGAGGCGCAGATACGCAGGCTCCTACAGCTCCAACAAACCTTTCAGCTTCTAACGTAGCTCAAACTACATTGACACTTAATTGGAGCGCATCCTCTGATAACGTAGGAGTAACTGGGTACGATGTATATCAGGGATCTTCAAACCTAGGTACAGTAACTGGAACTAGTGCGAATATCACTGGACTAACAGCAGGAACTTCTTACTCATTTAGTGTTAGAGCTAAAGATGCTGCAGGTAATGTTTCTGCCGCAAGTGCATCACTTAATGTAACTACACTTAGTGATGGGATCACTTGTGCTGGTACTGAAACACTTCCATATAGCGAAAGCTTCGAGTCTAATGATGGATGGACTCAGGTAACTGGTGATGATGGAAACTGGGTGAGAGATTCAGGAGGAACTCCTTCGTCAAACACAGGACCAAGTTCTGGAGCTGACGGATCATTCTACATGTTCCTTGAAGCATCTACAAACGGAAGTGCTGGACAAATTGGAAGTAATGCAACAGCGATACTTGAAAGCGATTGTTTCGATCTTTCAGGAGAAAGTGCTGCTACCTTCTCGTTCCAGTATCACATGTATGGAAGTAACGTAGGATCCTTAACTGCACAAGCTTCTACTGATGGAACGAGTTGGACAAACATTTGGACACTTTCTGGAAATCAAGGTAATTCTTGGCAGACAGCCAACGTTGACCTTGCTGCTTACCTAGGTGGTACAATTAAATTAAGAATGGTAGGTACAACTGGAAATGGATGGTCAAGTGATATTGCTATTGATGATTTAGCTGTTAGTGCTGGAAGCACTGGAAGCAACATTGATGTGACACTAACCATCGTACTAGATAACTATCCAGAGGAAACTAGTTGGGAAATCAGAGATGGATCTACTGTTGTAGCATCAGGGGGAACTTACGGATCTCAAGCTGATGGTTCTACAGTGGTTGAAGTTGCTTCTCTTGCTGCTGGATGCTATGACTTTGTAATTAGTGATACTTATGGAGATGGTATTTGCTGTTCTTATGGAAACGGCTCTTACAGCCTGGTTGATGGAAGCACAACGCTAGCGTCTGGTGGATCTTTTGGATCTAGCGAAACAACAAGCTTCTGTGTAGGCGGAGCAACATCTTCATATGCTATTCAGTCATCATCTACTTCTGTAGGAACACCTGTTAGCTTGAACATGTATCCTAACTATAGAGTAAATGATCGCTTGACTATTAGCTCTAATAGAAATGAAGCTTCTTATTCAATCACTAACTTAAATGGTCAGATTGTTGCAAGTGGTCAGTTAGTTGGTAGACAAGTAAATGTTGCTAATCTTGAAGCTGGAATGTATATCATTAACTTCAAGGATGATGGTGACAAAACAATCACTAAGAAGTTTATAAAAGATTAACCTTTTAACTTAACCTAGTCTAAAGCCCTGTCTGCATTGCGGACGGGGCTTTTTATTTTTAGTTGTCTTTGAGCTCTATCTTTAGAGTTATAAGTAGGTAACTATGAAAAAATTGATAATAGTGGCTTTGTGCCTAATTGCGCAAGAAGGATGGTCACAGCGGACAAAGATTATTGCAGATAATCTTTTCGACGGCACTTCTATGAAGTCCGGTTGGGGAGTTATTGTTGAGCATAACTTAATTGTTGAAGTAGGGCCCATACCTAAATTAGGGGATGCAGACAAGGTAATAGAGTTTCCTGGTGGTACAATTATGCCTGGAATGATAGAGGGTCATTCGCACGTACTGCTTTATCCGTACAATCAGACTGGGTGGAATGATCAGGTGTTGAAAGAATCCAGAAGTTTGAGAGCAATTCGTGGAGCTAAAATGGCTACTCAAAATTTATATGCGGGGTTTACAACAATCAGAGATTTGGGGTCTGAAGGGGCCGGCTACGCAGATGTTGCAATAAAACAAAGTATCGAACTTGGAATTATTGAGGGGCCGCGAATGCTTGTAGCAGGAAGGGCAATAGTAGCAACTGGGAGCTATGGCCCAAAAGGATTTCATTCCGATTTTGATGTTCATCTGGGTGCTGAGCCGGCAGATGCACAAAACCTTATCACTGTGACACGTGATCAAATAGGTAAGGGAGCAGATTTTATAAAGGTCTATGCCGATTACCGCTGGGGGCCTAATAAAGAAGCTATGCCTACTTTTTCCATAGAGGAATTAAAACTTATTGTGGAGACTGCAGCAAGTAGTGGGAGAGATGTGGTGGCACATGCAAGTACGGCTGAAGGAATGAGGCGTGCCACAATAGCGGGAGTAAAGACCATTGAGCACGGATCAGATGCTACTGAAGAAGTTCTAAAATTGATGAAAGAGAATGATGTCGCTTTATGTCCGACACTTGCAGCCACACATGCTATCACACAATATTTTGATGGATGGAATGGGAAAGATCCAGAACCAGATAAAATCCTAAATAAACGTAAGATGATGAAAATGGCATTGGAAAGCGGAGTGACAATAGTCGCAGGAGGAGATGTTGGTGTTTTTCCTCATGGAGAGAATGCAAAAGAGCTTGAATTGATGGTTGAGTATGGGATGGACGAAATGGAAGTATTGAAGTCTGTCACAGCAGTAAATGCAGAAGTGTTTGGTCTAGATAATTTAGGGAGATTGGAACCTGGCTATTTAGCTGATGTTGTAGTAGTTGAAGGAGATCCATCTAAAGATATTCTAAAGCTATACGATGTAGAGTTGGTTATGAAAGACGGAGAAATATATAAACAATGAAACTTAAGGTTCCACCTGTAGTCGTTTTATTCCTGAGTTTAGGAATCATTTTTGGGATCTCTATTCTTATCCCTTCGATATCATTCAGGTTCGAATATCAAACGATTTTGTCAAGAGTAATCCTTGCATTAGGAGTATTGGTGGCATTTTCTGGCGTTATTTCTTTTCGGTTAAATGGTACAACTGTTGATCCGACTAAACCTTCAAAAGCTACGTCGTTAGTAACCAAGGGGATATATAATTATACCCGAAATCCGATGTATTTGGGAATGGCTTTTATTCTAGCAGGCGGTATTCTTAGAATAGGAAATCCTCTTGCGATTGTTGGTTTAGTTTTTTTTATCTGGTACTTGACACGTTTTCAAATAAAACCTGAAGAAAACGCTTTGAAGGAGCTATTTGGTAAGGAATACGAAGATTATTGTGGCAGAGTAAGGAGGTGGATCTAGCTACTACTTCTCATTCTGTGATGTTTTACTGACCTAAAACTTAGTAGAACGTAAGGAAATGCTAACCCTGCGATCTTAAAATTCAGAGCAATAATCCCAATAACGAAAACGAAGTAAATCAGAAACCCTAAAAGAATCATGCCAATTAAGGATAGCTTTCTACTCGATTGCTTTTGAAAAAGTGTGACGAGAAGAAATACTTGACCAATAAAGGGAAGTATGATAAAGGGATGTAACAGGCTGGCAGGTTCACTAAAAGTTTTAGCCATTAAATCCCATTCAATTTTAAACAGGAACGTTGAATGATCTTCACCCCATTCGAAATATACAATAAGCGAGGATATGAGAAGGCCAATATTAAGTAGTTTGGATTTTCTCATCGGCTGACCTTAGATAGTAGTTTGCTTGCTCTTTTAGAAACAGATTTTCTTTCATCTTTTTCCAATCGATTCAAGTGGGGGATAAGCCACTGATGAAGTGAATCATCTGACTTAGACCAATTGAATAGAACCTCCATGGAGTTGTTTAAAACTATCCAGTCTGATTCTGTTTCTAGATTATGTTTAACTATCGCTTTTGCTTGATTCTTTTGCTTAGCTGATAAATTTGAATCCAACATTTCAAACAGTTGAGCAATAGTCCACTTAGTAGAAGGCTGATCAATTTTTGCTATTTCGAGGATGAATCGATCTAAAAATGGAACCAGGTATTCAGGCTTTTCTTTGCAGATGCGCTTCATCGCATTCGATACCCTTAGTCTTACAATTTCGTCATCGCTGGAATAGCAGCTAAATAATTCATCGAACAAAGATTGATCTGCAAGTATTTCATCAACTACCTCAATGGTATTGCCTAGAGAATTTGGGTGACCGCCTTTAAGTCTGTTTTCAAAGTCATTCATAATGAACTAGTTAATACTAAAATAACTATTTCATCATTCACCTTAGAATCAACTCCCTTTTGAAGGATTCATTAAACGATAACGAATGAATTTTTCATCACCCACTTCCATCTCTGTGTCTTTCACAAACCCTAGTCTAAGAAATCCTTGAATGCGAGTTCTCGAAGGAGGGAAGAAAACAACGACTGAATCTAAGTTCATTTCCCCGAAAGCGTGGTCTATTATTTTTTTGTAAAGCACTTTACCGACACCCCAGAAATCTGGGTGTAGTACCAATGCTAAATCAGCTTCTCCATCATCTGGTTGAACTCCACCCCATCCTGCGAATTTGCCATCTATTTCAAATGCATAAGGACCAAAGCCATGTTGCTCCCACATTTGTTCTTTGGAGGCGATAAACTTGTCACAATCTTCATCGGTAAAATCGCCTGTTAGTAGTGGCATTTGTCTTCTCACCAACGAACTTGACATTAATTCTACGATTGCAGATTTCGAAACCTCAGTGAGACGCTTGAATTTAATATCCATTATTCTTCCTTAATTATCAGTTCGACACGTCTATTTAGCTCAGAGTTGGTATTTCCTTTCAAGGGGAATTGATTGCCGACACCTCTCGTGAACACTCGGTTATGTTCAATGCCGTCTTCAACTAACCAATTTTTTACAGCTTTAGCTCGCTGATCCGAAAGTGTTAAGTTATATGAATCACTGCCGCTATTATCTGTGTGACCAATGATGTGGACTTTTAATTCAGGTCTAGATGCAAGGTGATTCGATAGCAGTTTAAGTGCTTGATTCGAACTTTTGTCCAACTCAAAACTGTTTATTTCGAACAGGATATTCTTAAGTGTTAATGTGTCTCCGACGGGAAAATCAGTGAGATTGTCTTCTTCAGCACTTGCGGTAAGGTTGAGCTCACAATCACAAGAAGCTATGTCTTTTACAGGATATAGTTTAATATCATCAATCAAGTAGTCAGCAGATTCGTTAATGTTTAATGCACTTTTATATCTGTATTCTTCATGGGTTTTT
>CAZWLS010000259.1:0-5686 GCA_964634415.1 uncultured Roseivirgaceae bacterium
TAGTCTTCAGCAAATTGTACTAGCCGTAAAAAAAGAGTAATCGCGATATAGGTGCGCAAACCTTAGAGATTAATAAAGCAGAATATTTAGTAAGGGGCCTGGGCTCGGTAAAATCAGCCAGCGACATAGAAAATATTGTGGTGAATGATGAATTGATAGAATATCAATGGTCAGGTTGGAGAAATATCACCGGGGAAAAGGGATTAACATATACACCTACAAATCAAACCCATGTGACCCAGTACCGTCGTTTAGTTACATCCGGTGCGATTACAAAAAACAGCAATGTTGTAACCGTTGATTTGGAAGAGCTACCAGATCCGGGAACCATAACCTATACGGGTAGTTCTATTGCTGCAGGAGGAGTTGCCGCACAAATTACCGGAACAGAAGTCACATCATTATTTAGTTTCCAGTACCAGTGGTTGAAGACAGTTACCGGAGGGTATACAAACGTTCCAAGTTCAAATACGCAAAATTTATCTCCGGGTAACTTAAATCATTCCACATCCTACATCCGATTAGTTGAGAATGGTTGCGGTCAAACAATTGGTTCCAATTCAGTAAAAGTTGAAGTTAGATTGGTAGCAGGAAATACTGCTTCGTCTCAGTATGATATATGCATAGACTGTGATAAACCAACTTTAACTCCAGAAGACCCGATAGGTGGAAATGGGCAGTATTCGTATCAATGGCAAATTCTGGGTACGGTACTAATAGGCAATGAAGATGACGGTTTAGGAGGTATTGATGTCGGAGGTAATCAACAAATTGAAGATCCCAATAATGATCAGATAGAGTTTCCTAATGGTCAGGTTTTTGATGACATAGCACTTGCCACGAATGCAAGCTTTACGCCGAATAACATGATTTGGATTGGCTCGAGAACTTTTAGAAGAAAAGTTATCTCGGATGGGCAAGAGTCCTTTTCAGCACCAATTACTGTAACAGTACATCCTGCTATTCAGCCTGGATCAATCTCTTATACTAGTGTAGCTTGTGAAGGAGGGGATCTAGGTTTGATTAATGGTACCGAACCATCAGGAGGTAACGGAGTATATGAGTACAGATGGCAGCATCATAACGGCAGTACTTGGGATACATTCGACGATAGTGATAGTCGTTCATACAACCCATTATTCAATTTATCAGCAGATACAAGGTTTAGAAGACAAGTCAGATCAGTAGGTAGTGATTGGAAAAACTCTAATGAGCTTACAATCGAAACTTATGATATTCTTACAAGTGTTGATTTGGGAACACTAAGTGCAACAACAGAACAAGTATGTCCTGACTCGAAGATTGAATTTACATATACGCCGGGGCCAGATGTTAATACAAATAATACCCACTTGTATGGAGTAAAAGATGGTGTTGAGGTTGACTTTGGTAGAATAGATGATGTGAGATCAATTCATGTCAAACCAAACTACAGTTATTATGTTGCTTACCTTCAGCCTTGTACGACTGAAGTTTTCACTACGGCATCTATTTCTTTTAATTTCTATGAAAACTGTAACGTTCCACCGTCTTTAGATCAAAATTTTGTACGCACAGAGGTTCCTAAAGTGCCTGTTAAAACTCAAGATGAGCTGACCGTTCTAAGTAAAGTTGAGAAAAACACTTCGTTTTCATATACCGACGGCCTGGGTAGACCGATCATGACCATTGCAGCAGAAGCTGGAAAAGATTACGAGGATGTTATTCAGTTGCATAAGTACAATAGTGAAGGTCGTCAAGAAGAAGTTTATATGCCATATTATAAAACGGCATCAATACCGGGCCAGTTTATAGAAATATCTGATGCAATCAAGCAGCAAAATGATTTTTATGATCAGAGTGAATCTGAATATGATAACATAGCACATGACAGCAAGCCTTTTTCGATTACTGAATGGGATGATCGAGGCCGAGTTAAATCAGTAATTGCTCCTGGTGAAGATTGGCATGCTGATGGAGGTAACAAAACATTGTATGAATATGCTGTTTTTGATCCAGCGTTGGCACAAGATGATTCAAGTATCCATGCTCCTGTCATAAAATGGGAGATTAAAAATGGATTGCCACGTCATTTTAGAAATCAAGACAATGAGTTAAGCTATTACAAAGCAAAAGAGCTTTCTGTAGCAGCGGTAACGGATTTGAACGGCCTCAAGACTCGGAAAATCACAGATGCAAGAGGCTTTAATATAACAACTCAGATTTATGATGAGATACAACGAAAATGGATAGGTTCATATAATATTTATGACGAATTCGGACGAGTGATTTTTGCTGTTCCACCGCTACTAGCATCTGTGGAATCCCCAACTCAAGATCAAATAAATGAATTGGCCTTTCAGACAGTTTATGATAATCGAGGAAGAGTAATCAAAGAACGTTCACCTGGCTCAGGATGGATAGAATATGTCTATGATTATTGGAACCGCTTAGCATTAACAAGACATGCAGCACAGGTTAAAAACTGTGATGAGAATAATGAAAACTGCGAGAAGTATTGGACTTTCTACAAATATGATGCCCTAAATAGACAATTAATGTCTGGGCAAATTCATGATGAGAGAAGTAGGCAAGAATTGCAGACCGAACTAAATAGCATTATTCAAAGCAATAAACGATTTGAAATTGAAGATCCAAGTAGTTCAGATGGTTATTCGATCTCTTCATCTTTTCCGAATCTAAATGCTTACGAAGAAGATGAATTTGAACTATTGACTATCAATTACTATGATGATTATAGCTTTCTTGATATTGATAACTGGGATAGTGATGAAGTAGACTTTGGACTTACCCTAATTGATGATTTTGACAAGATGGGGTGGGCCCCTGATGGCTACGAACTTGTAACTGAAGACAAAGTTATTATAGATAGCCGTGGAATACTTCTAGGTGGAGGATCCTCCAGTGGCGATTTAGAGCATAATGGCAAGTATGCACTTCGACCTGGAGTAACTATTACATTCGAATCGGGTGTAGTGCCAGGTCCAGAATATGAAGAAATTGTTGCTGATGAACCGTATACCAATGTGGTTGGTCGAAAGACTGCAAGTAAAGTTAAGATACTTGATTCTGATAGGTGGCTGAATACAGTTGTTTACTATGATGAAAGAGGTAGAGTAGTGCAAACTATCTCAGAGAATCACAAGTCAGGTTCAGATATCATTACAAATGACTTGGATTGGAAAGGTGAGATTCAAAAAGTCTTGATTTCTCATAAAACCAAATCTCAAGGTATTGTTAAAGATGAGTTGTCTATTTTATCTGAATACGATTATGGAAATAATGGACAACTGCTTAGAAAGTATCAGACCTTAGATCAGGGCGAGCGAATATTAATCGCAGAATACAATTATAATGTGCTAGGAGAGCTTGTTGAGAAAAATCTGCATTCTACCAATGATGGCGGGAGCTTTATTCAATCTATTGATTATAGATATAATCTGCAGGGAGCTTTGACGAATATTAATGATATATCTCCTGATGATGATGATGAAAATGATCTTTTCTGGATGAAGTATTACTATAATGAAACTACCTCCATTAATGATCAATCTACAGTCGGACGTTTGGATGGATTAGTTAATGCCATGGTATGGAATGTCAATACAGATTTTGCTGATGGTGCTGACTTTAACCAAACAGGTGTTGGTTATTCTTATGATAAGCAAGGTCGATTAGAATCGACAACATATGCAACTGGACCTTCTTTAAATATGGATCTCGATGCCTTTAAAATGTCTATTGATTCTTATGATGATAATGGTAATATTCAGCAGCTTTCAAGGAATGATGAAAATGGCGAGATAGATGATTTAACATATCATTATAATGAAAATTCGAACAAAATCAGTCATGTGACTGATGATGGAACCGAAGACGGATTTGATAATACCAGTTACGGAGCGGTTATAGATTATTCCAATGAATTTGAATATAACGATATGGGTAATATGATTTTTGATGCCCATAAGTCAATGAAATTGCATTACAATCATTACCAACTCGTAGACAAGATTGATTTCTACAATAAGGAAGGTGATGAGATTCAATCTTCTATACTATATACATATGATGCATCAAAAGTTCGATTAACAAAAGAGGTAGTTGATTCAGATGGCAACTCCATTGCTAAGGTCGATTACATAGGAGGGATAGAATATTTGGATGATAATATCAATCAAGTATTTAATGGTGAGGGGCGGATGTATAAGCAGAACGGGGAGTATCACCATGAATACTTCTACGTTGATCATCAAGGTAATAACCGAGTAGCTTTCGGAAATCTTCCAGATAGAAATATATACACCGCGACAATGGAGTCCAGTCGCAAAGATTATGAGAAGAGTTATTTCAAATTCCCTAACGATGACATTCGCAGCGAAGCTGAAAACCATACACCATTAGGTAAAGAAAGCATTGCTCTGAATGGTACTTTGGCCGGTAGACAAGTTGGGCCTGCGAAGGTGTTGAATATTCTACCTGGAGATGAAGTTGAAATAGAAGTCTGGGCAAAGTATAATGAGGTATTTTCAAATACGACAGCGGTTGGGGGGATTATAACAGCTATTTCATCATCCTTCAATTTGGCTGCCAATGGAACAGGTTTAGAAAATAATTCTACTGTATTATCTAATGCATTAGCCTTGCCGAGTGATCATCTCTTCACGAATGATAATTCAACAGATAACGACACACGGGCATACCTCCAGTATATCTTTTTCGATGCAAATTACGAATTCAAGGAAGAGGGAACTAGTTATCAAGAAGTGACAACCGCAAGCTTAGGAAAGTTCGCGAAGTATGAATCAGGCACGCTCAGCTTTGATGAACCGGGATACCTATTTGTTTACCTGGTAAATGAAACAAATGAGAACAAGGATGTCTTCTTTGATGACCTGAAAATTACTCATAGTAGTTCAACAGCCAGCTTTAAAATAACTCAGGTTAATGATTATTACCCTTTTGGACTTCAGACAGGCAACTCATGGAAATCCAAAGGTTACATTGATCCTGGACTTCTTTATCAAAGTGGTTATGCCAGTTATGATAGTTTGACAGGGTATTATGATTTCTTGAGTAGAAGCTATGATCCTACTTTGGGTAGATTTTTTGCAGTAGACCCTGCAAAACAGTTTAGTTCGCCTTACCTCGGTATGGGTAATAACCCGCATCAGGTTGTTGATCCAAATGGTGAATGGGGATTCTTTGTGAATCTTGGAATAAGTGCCTTGAGAAGTCTTGTTTATGCAGCTGGTAACGCAGGAGTCAATTCCCTCAATGGCAATGGAAGCTTCGCACAAAACTTTAAATCTCAAGGGTTTGTAGCCGGGGTAAATTATAGCACTGGTTATGGATTTCAATACAATGCCTCTAATGGGTACGGTGGATTATCATCATCATCTGGTGGTTCTTCACATGTGTTCAATGGATTGAATTACAACAATTATGTTGTTGGAGATGCTTGGAATGAGTTGGAGTATATCCATGCATATATTCCTGGCAAACCACATTATAACCCGTTAATTGGTGGTTACCTAGACTATGGTGCAGATCCAGTATTTGTTCCTGATTATAAAGATGCTATTCTCAGTTTAGGGGATGATTGGGATGATACGGCTGAAGGTGCGCTAGTCACTGGGGAGTTCTTTTTGAACCTAAAATCTTACCAGTTTACAGGTACTAATGC
>CAZWLS010000259.1:5714-6231 GCA_964634415.1 uncultured Roseivirgaceae bacterium
TAATGCAAAAGATGCAGCCAGAATCTATGATAAAGGACGATTTATTTATAATGGTAAAAGCTATAGTAACCGATATTATGGCAATCAATATAACGGTAAGCATTCTGTTAAATTTGCTAAAAATTCATTCCAGAATAGTGCTAGATTAATAAAGGGTGCTGGAAGAGCACTTGGCGCTCTAAATATTGGTATTACTGCATATGAAACCTACAACGATATTTCTAATGGTCATTATTATGCCGCTGGAACACGAGCCCTGGTAGCAGGAATTGCTGCGGGAGCAGCCTTTATCCCAGTAGTTGGTTGGGGTATTACCATAGGAATAGGAATTGCGGATGCAATCTGGGGTGATGAGTTTTATGCTTATGTTGAATCAAGATTTAGTGATTAGTGAAAATTTATAATATCCTCTTTTTTCATATTTATTCTCTTGCACTGCGTTCAGAGAGTAATCGAGATATGCCCATGTACATCACCATACTTGTCATTTCATTGTGCTTTATGTTTAATGTCTTCG
>CAZWLS010000260.1:0-6206 GCA_964634415.1 uncultured Roseivirgaceae bacterium
TACACCAAACCCTTGTTAATGCCTTTGTTGATGATCTACGTTTATAAGTCCAGTATAGGCAAAACTACTGCGCGGATTTTACTCTTATGCGTAGCGCTGCTATTCTCTTGGCTTGGAGATGTTGTATTGATGTATCAAAGCGATCAGCTTTTCTTTATGGCAGGGATTGGATTATTTCTAATCGCCCAAGTAACCTACGTTATTGTTCTGAGAAAATCTTCCTATCAAAAGCCTGAATTCAGCATAGCAAAAGCGTGGCCCTTTATACTTTATGCCGGCATTCTTTTCTTTATACTCCTTCCGGCTGGAGACTTTACAGCTCCAATTATAGTATATGGGCTAGTGATTATGGCTATGGTCATAATGGCAAGGTTGAGAGAAGGAAACACATCACAAGATAGTTTTAAGTTCGCCTTTCTGGGCAGTATTTTATTTGTACTCTCGGACTCTATCTTGGCGATCAATGCTTTTAAATCGGCTATTCCTTATGCGGGGGTTTTAATAATGTCAACTTACTGTGCAGCGCAGCTATTGCTAGTACTTGGCCTACTAAAACACGTGGATTGACGATAAACTAGTCTGTGTATTTGAATCGAACCATTCCTAATGCGACATCTACATCAAAGGAAAGGAGGTTTTCTGCATCTGCTTCGTAATCCATATTTACGAAGACATTTTTTTCTACTTCCTCAAAACCATCCGCAATTTTCACAGCGCAAAGCGGGGAGTCTTTTATATGAATGATTACCGGAGTTCCTGTCTTTGGCAGAAGAATTTCTAGATTACCCGCACCTACAGAAGCGTTCACGTTACATTTCTCGGCTAGCGCATCATCGAAATCCAACAATACATTTCCGAAACCTATCTTGGTAATTACATTCTCTGCTCTTGAAAGTTCCATGCTTCTTGCTACGATTGATCCGAAATCAGCTTTAACATAAAATGTATCCATCTTAATAGGATTCATATTGTCCTTATCGTAGCCCACAACTATATCAGCACTACCGGATTTAATCTTAACTCTTTGAACAGAAGAACCTGTTAGGTTCACATCGGCGTTACCAAAGCCATATATAAGATTCAATTTGTAGATCTTAGACTCATTCAGATTGACTTTCCAAAAGTCGTTGTCTTTGTCGCTTCTAGAAACTGCCATGGTGAAGCTATCACCGAATCCGGAAGAACTATACTCATCCAGTTTAAGCTTAGAGTAACATGTTCTATTAACTACCTTGCTTGCAAAAGATGGATTGATTTTTTCCAAATCAGGATTTCCATAAATCGTAAGTGGATTGTTGTCAGTTTCTGCTTGCTTTAACAGACAATTAGTAGCCGTTGCCTTTAAATAGAAGTCAACGGTATCGAATTCGGGAGAATCCTTTATCGTATAAAATTTTGTGAGTTGTGCTACCGCACTTATGACAGTCAGCAGGGACATTCCTGCTATCATTACCAACCGCAACATGAAGTCATATTACGAAAAGGATTCAGGGATGTTACATTTAAACCAAGTATTTGATCTAAATATTTTGACTTTTACAAAAAATCGCTCATTTCAAACGAAAAAGGGCTATTCAGCCCTTTTACTATCAATCAAATTCTTAAAAGAATTCTTTCATTCTCTCGAAAAAGCTCTTGTCTGATTTACCAGGATCTGGTTGAAAGTTTGGGGATTCTCTTAGTGCCTCCAATGTTTCTTTTTCTTCAGCACTCAGCTTCTTTGGAGTCCATACATTTACATGAACAAGTTGATCTCCCTGACCATATCCTTCCACTGATTTTATTCCTTTTCCTCTTAGCCTCAAGATCTTTCCGCTTTGGGTTCCAGGATCAATTTTAATTTTGGCTTTTCCTCCAATCGTTGGTACCTCAATTGAGGTTCCTAAAGCTGCATCAACAAAATTGATATACAGATCATAGATGACATTATTACCATCGCGCTTTAACGTTTCATCTTCGACTTCCTCTATAAGAATGAGTAGGTCACCAGGAATACCACCAGCCACTTCATTACCTTTCCCGGACATAGAGAGTTGCATTCCATCTGTAACGCCACCCGGTATTTTAATAGGAATAACCTCTTCTTGTCTTTTAAGCCCAGAACTATCCACGCCAGCACCTCTGCTTTCAACGGTTTGACCACTACCTCCACATGTTGGACATGTAGAAGTACTCATCATTTGACCCAACATGGTATTCATTACCTTTCTCACTTGGCCGGAACCATTACAGCTTGAGCATGTCTGAAATTTTGTATCAGGATCGACTACAAGACGATTAACCTTAATCTTCTTTTCAACGCCATTCGCGACTTCTTCTAGAGTAAGCTTAAGCTTGATACGTAGATTCGTCCCTTTCCTGGTTCTTCTACTGCCTCTTCCTCCTCCAAAGAAACTCTCAAAAGGACTCCCGCCCCCACCAAAAATATCTCCGAACTGAGAGAAAATGTCTTCCATGTTCATGTTTCCGCCACCGAATCCGCCGCCAGCACCTCCTACACCTTGATGTCCAAATCGATCGTATCGCTGACGTTTTTCATCAGTGCTAAGGACTTCATAAGCTTCAGCAGCTTCTTTGAATTTCTCTTCAGCTTCTTTGTCATCTGGATTCTTATCAGGGTGATATTTTATGGCAATCTTCCGATATGCCTTTTTCATCTCGTCCTTACTTGCAGAACGATCAACACCTAATATTTCGTAATAGTCTCTCTTTGCCATCTTACTGCTTAGCTCCTACGACAACTTTTGCAAACCTCACAACTGCGTCACCTAATGTGTAACCAGCCTCAACTACATCTACAATCTTTCCTTCTAACTTTTTTTCAGCTGGAATTTGAGTTATAGCTTCATGGATTTCATCGTCAAAAGCATCGCCTTTCTTAATGCTCATTTTCTTTAACCCCCTGTTGTCAAGTGATTTGTTAAGCTTGTTTTGAATAAGCTCCATCCCCTCCCTTAAGGCCTTTACATCTTCACTAGCTTCTGAAGCAGTCATAGCTCTCTCAAAATCATCTAAAACTGGGATAAGATCTGCCATTAAATCTTTATTAGCTGTGCTAATCAAGTCAAGCTTTTCCTTGGAAGTTCTTCTTCTGAAATTCTCAAACTCTGAGTATAACCTCAAGTACTTATCTTTTGCTTCATTAAGCTGATCTTCTAATGTTGGTTCAGCAGATTTTTCAGACTCCTCTTCTTTTACCTCTTCCTCTTGAACGTTCTCGTTCTCAACCTTCGTCTCTTGCTCCTCTGTTACTTCTTGCTCTTTATTCACTTTTTCTTTTGTTTCCTTCAGTCTTCAATGCTTAAAGATGATTTCACATTGTCAATTTCTTTGCCAATGAATGTATATGTGCCAATATGTCAGTTTAGTTTAGGTATCGCCAGATTTTATCCTTGAGTTCTTGTATTCCAAGGCCTATAACACTTGAGATAAAGAGTGTTTCAACTTCGGGAAGTTCTTCCTTCATCTCTGACATTAGTTCATCATCTAACAAATCGGATTTAGTTATTGCTAATAGCCGATCTTTATCCATTAACTCTGGGTTGTGTTTCTCTAACTCTCCCAAGAGTATTTTATATTCTTTTTTTATGTCGTCTGCATCGGCAGGTATCATAAACAAGAGAATCGAATTTCTTTCAATATGCCTTAAGAATCTATTTCCAAGTCCTTTCCCTTCGGCTGCACCTTCAATAATCCCAGGAATATCGGCCATAACAAAAGACTTGTAATCTCTATATGGCACCACTCCTAAATTTGGAACTAGCGTTGTAAAAGGGTAATCCGCAATTTCGGGTTTAGCCTCTGAAACCACGGACAAAAGGGTTGATTTTCCGGCGTTTGGAAAGCCTACTAACCCTACATCTGCAAGAATCTTCAATTCAAGGATGACCCACTTTTCTATTCCTTCAATGCCAGGCTGAGCATATCTTGGTGTTTGATTAGTCGGAGTTTTATAGTGAACGTTACCTCTGCCCCCTATACCTCCCGAGAGCAGTACTTTTTCTTCGCCATCTTCTAAAATCTCTACTAATTTTTCATTGGACTCAGAGTCTCGAGCGATTGTGCCAATAGGAACTTCTAGGACTATGTTTTCACCATCTTTTCCAAATCTCTGTCCACCCTCTCCATGACCGCCATTGTTCGCCATGATGTGCTTCTTATATTTCAAGTGAAGCAGCGTCCAAAGCTGACTATTGCCTCTCAAAATAATGCTACCCCCTTTACCCCCATCTCCACCATCAGGCCCTCCTTTAGGCACATGCTTCTCACGACGGAAATGGACAGCTCCTGCACCCCCATCGCCGGAACGGGCGTAGAACTTGACGTAATCTATAAAGTTAGAATCCATGGGTCTTTAGACCTCTAAAGATGTAATCGCTGAATTGATCTCCTGATAAATATCATCAATAGAACCCACACCATTGATAGATGTGAACTTTCCTTGACTTCTATAGTAATCGGCAACCGGTGAGGTCTCTCGATTGTAAACTTGAATACGATTATTGATTTTCTCATCATCCTGGTCATCTACACGACCAGAAGTTTTTGCTCGCTCCTTAATACGAACGCGCAGTTCGTCTTCCGGAACCTCCAAAGCCACCATGCCAGAAATAGAAAGCCCGTGCTTTTCTAGCATTTTATCTAATGCATCAGCCTGGTTGACGGTTCTTGGAAACCCGTCGAAAATGAATCCGCTTACTTGAAGGTTTTCCTGAATCTTATCTTCAACCATTCCAATCACCACTTCGTCCGGAACAAGGTTTCCCGCGTCCATATAGCTCTTAGCAAGTTTTCCAAGATCTGTGTTCTCCCCCATGTGTTTACGAAATAAATCGCCGGTAGCAATATGTACCAATGAATGAGACTCAATGATCTTAGCACTTTGCGTTCCTTTCCCCGCTCCTGGAGGACCAAACAAGACAATATTAAGCATAGCTTCAGTTTGTAAAAAGCGACAAAGATAAGCGCTAAAAATATATCTAGCAGTCTGAATTTAAACTAGTATCAGTAAGTTAGCGAACTATTATGGCTACAGCTCTAAAATACTTCACCGTTTACTTCCTGAGCGGACTAAAATTCATCTTCGGACCCACATTTGGAGTAGCCAATGATTTGCCAGTTTTGGCAACAATACTTCTAACTGCCTCGGGAATGATGACCACCATTTACCTTTTTACATTCTTTGGAGATGAGCTTCGTAGGTTGTTTGGTAGATTCAGGAAAAACAAGCGAGTATTCACTAAGAAAAGCAGGCAGTTTGTAAAAATCTGGAGAAGGTTTGGACTTAAAGGCATCTGCTTACTAACCCCGCTAATCTTGACACCTCCTGGAGGCGGGCTTCTTGTAAATTTATTGGGAACAAATAAGCGACTTATTTTAAAGTGGATGTGGATTAGTGCCTTACTCTGGAGTACGGTTATAACCCTTATTGTTAAGTATGCATTCTGGCTTATTGAGGATTTTATACCGATTTAATCCTCGGGTGTTTCATCATCTAAAACTTCAATATCTTGTATGAGCACACGTTTTGATATTGCTTTTCCTGTCGGTGTTGCAGCCAGACCCCCAAGTGCAGTTTCTTTATATCTTGCCTCCATACTCTGACCAACTTCTCCCATTGCGTCCACACATTCATCTACTGGTATTACTGGACTTACGTCTGCCAACGCAATTTGTGCGGAAGAATTTGCAATAGCAGCAGCGCTTGCATTTCTTACGACACATGGTATTTCAACTAATCCGGCTACAGGATCACAAACTAATCCAAGCATACACTGAATGGTAATTGCAACAGCATTAAAAATTTGATCGTTGCTCCCACCCAGACAATAGACTATTCCGGCTGATGCCATAGCTGCGGCAGCTCCAGTTTCAGCCTGACATCCACCGACAGCTCCTGCTATCGAAGCCCGCTTTTCCAGAATGAGCGCTACTCCTGCACCAATCAAAAGTGCTTCATAAATTTTATTGTCAGGAATGTTGTGTATTTCTTGCAAGGTGAATAAAGCTCCGGGTAAAATGCCGCTTGCCCCAGCTGTCGGAGCCGCCACAACGCGTCCCATGCAAGAGTTAACCTCTTTTGCTGCCAGAGCTCTAGCCACCAACTTTTGAAACTCAGGAGAAAGAACACTCTTTGGGAAGTTCATTACTTTTTTAGCTCCATTGTTAATCATCCCAGAATATGAATTCATTTCTTCTTCCAAGTT
>CAZWLS010000261.1:0-6153 GCA_964634415.1 uncultured Roseivirgaceae bacterium
TACCTTTTCTAACTTCCCTCCTATTCTGTAAGATTCATAAGTTTCTTGGGTGGTACCATCGATGGAAATAATCAATCGATCTAAACCTGACAATACCGTTTGCTTGGCATTCTCCTCATCCAAAAAGTGAGCGTTGGTAGATGTAGTAGTATATATTTTGTGCTTGTTTGCTATGCTCACCATCTCAAGAAACTGCGGATTCAAGTAAGGTTCGCCTTGAAAGTAAAATGTAAGATACATTAGATGACTACTGACTTCACTTATGATTTTTTCAAACAGTTGAGCATCTAATTTTCCAGTAGGTCGAGAAAAAGATCGTAAGCCACTCGGGCATTCTGGACATCTTAGATTGCAGGCTGTAGTTGGTTCTATAGCCATGCTTATGGGAAGCCCTGATATTGCAGGTTTTCCGGATTTAATTGAATGCTGATAGCTTCTCCAAATTTTCCATGCATTAGATATCCTTTTTGGGGTTAGCTTTGAAGCGAGCGAGATACTATCGTGAAGATTGATCAACATTAGAAACAAAGTAAACACTTGAATCATGAGATTCGCATTTCTAAGCCTCTTAATTTTATTTACCACACATTCAAAAGCTCAAATTCAGCTTTCCGATCAGGCAGAGATTGCAGTGATCACAATTGGACCTTATCAGGGAGAGGTATGGTCTGCGTTTGGTCATAGCGGTATTAGAGTTGTAGATCCAAAACTGGGCATTGATTGGTTTTACAACTATGGGTTGTATGATTTCGATCAGGAAAATTTCTTTTTAAATTTTGCCCAGGGATTGCTGAAGTATAAAGTTGGGGTTACCAAGTATGAACATGCCGTTCGATTTTATAAAAAGCAAAATCGGTATGTAAAAGAGCAGTTTTTAAATCTTACATCAGACGAAAAAGAGCAGTTTTTCAATTTTTTGCAGAACAATGTAAAGCCGGAAAATGCAGAATATCTCTACAACTATGTTTATGATAATTGCGCTACTAAAATTAGAGATGTCATCGATGAATTATATGTTGGGAGAGTTACCTATGACCTAAGTTACAAAGTTGAAGGAAAGACGATTCGTGATCTCATGGAGGACTATCTGGACTATCAGCCTTGGGGTGATTTAGGAATTGACATTGGCTTGGGGACTCAAGTAGATAGGGAGGCGAAAGCAGAAGAGTATATGTTTTTGCCGGAGTATATTTATTTGGCTCTGGATAAGGCTGAGATATCAAGGGATAGTGTCACAGTTCCGTTCATTAGTAAATCTGTAACCGTCTTTGTTCCTGAGGAGGAAAACAATGAGAATGGTCTCCTCACTCCATTCAACACATTTGTTCTTCTATTCTTCATCGTTGGGTTAATTACTCATAGGAATATGAAATATGGTCGAAGAACTAAATGGATAGATGCGTTGGTGTTTTCTGTCGTTGGCTTTGCAGGTTGGTGGGTTGTCTTCCTCTGGTTTGGTACCGAACATCTTTCTCAAGGAAATTTGAACATCCTCTGGGCTATTCCATTTCATTTGCCCTTAGCATTTTTCATAAGTAAAGAGCGTTTCAGGAAATTCTTCCGGATATACTTCAAAATCACAGCTTATTGGTATTGCGGAGTATTATTAATTTGGGCAATAATTCCACAGCCTTTGCATCAATCACTAGTTCCACTGGTATTGACATTAGTACTTAGAAGCTTTTTCATCAGCTATGATTTGAATAAGAAAGCTGTATAACTATATTTATAGTTATACGTTATTCTTTGCATGATTAGACCATTATTCCTAGCGATTAGCACTTTCCTAGCCTGCTGTACTATGGCTCAGCAAACAATCAAAGGAAAGGTAATAGATAGTGAAACCCAGGAGCCTGTGGCATTTGCAAATGTGTTTTTTTCAGGTACACTGATCGGATCAACCACAGATATTGATGGAAATTTCTCTTTCGAAATCCCTATTGAAGGAAAATACGAACTGATTATTTCATATATCGGATACAAAGAATTTTCTAAGGAAATTCTGACGAGCGAAGAAATCCCGTTTTTAAATGCTGAATTAGAACCGGAGGTAATTGAACTGAAGGATATTGAAGTAAAAGCGGATACCACCGGCTGGGCAGATAACTATACGACCTTTAAACGACTATTTCTTGGAGAAACACAAAATGCTGTCAAGGTAGATATTACAAATCCTAAAGACATTTTCTTGTTTTATGATCCAGTTGAAAATGGCCTTTTTGCACACTCACGGCAAGAGATTGTAATTGAAAATAAAGCGTTAGGGTATCGCATTGGTTATGCGATGAAACAGTTTGGAATGGAATATAAGACAGGACAATTTTATTCTTTCGGCATACCCAGATTCCAAGAAATTGTACCTAAAGGTAAAGGTCAAGCAAAAAGATGGGAGAAAGCAAGAGCCAAAGCTTACAATGGGTCGTTTGGTCATTTCCTAAAATCATATAAAGACAATTCCTTTACTAAGGAAGGTTATAAGGTCCATGAATTGTTCAGGATTCCAAACAGGAATCGTCCTCCTGAAGAATTGATAAAGGAGAAAATAAGAAGCTTAATGACTGAAAGAAAAAATCATCGAATAGTAATTGGCGAAACCAAAGATTCTGACAGTTTGAGCTATTGGATGCGCATGAGAAGAATGCCGCAGATTGTTGACAGCATAGGTATGGAAATCACCGATAATTCCCTATTGGAAGAAGACGTCTTAAATTATAAAGGGTATTTAAGGATAGTCTATACGAAAGAGTCCGAGGAATTCGGATTTTCTAGGTATAGAATCGGTGGGGGAGTAGACAATAAACAGACAACCATCGCCTACTTTGCCAATCCGATTACTATATACGATAATGGGTATTATGACGTAGCAAATGTCTTTTTCGAAGGATATATGGGATGGTCCTCAAAGATTGCAGAAATGCTTCCGCTGGAATATTTGCCATCGAGTAGTAAACCTTAGTTTTCTACTTTCACGCCATTCCAAAATGCAACATAGCCTTTAATGTTTTTGGCTAACTCACTTGTCTCCGGATAGTACCAAGCTGCATCTTTATTTTCTTCTCCATTGACATCCAATGAATAGTAGCTTGCAGTACCTTTCCAAGGGCATACTGTATGTGTACTTGTTTCTTTGAAGAACTCTTTTTTGATAGAAGAAGGAGGGAAATAATGGTTACCTTCTACTACTACTGTGTCATCGCTCTCGGCGATTATTTCGCCATTCCATATCGCTTTCATAAATATTTCTTTTAGATATAAACTAAAGTTAAAAAACCATAGTTTGGTTTCACTTTAGGTCAGGTAAATAGATGTAGAATGTCGTCCCTTTTCCTTTTTGTGATAATACCTCTACACTCCCCTCCATGTGATTCAATGCATCCTTTACTAAGTACAGACCAAGGCCAGTACCTTCAGAAGATTTATTGGCGCGATAAAACATATCAAAAATTCGAGGAAGATGTTTTTCATCAATACCAACACCATTGTCAGAAATTTGAAGGTTGATTCCGTTATCAACATTCTCAATTTTTATTCGTATTTCAGGATTTTTCTTGCTGCCACTGTATCTCATCGCATTTCCAAGAATATTGGTCAATACTGTATGCAATCGGGCAGAATCTGTATTTATCTGAAAGGGCTCATCTGTGTCAAAAATAAGTTTAGGTTGTTTGATGTTTGGATCAATCAATACGCTAAACTCATTCTGAATTTCTTTTACTAGATCTATTTCAACGATTGCTAGGTCTTCTTTTTGCGCTTTACGCAACTTGATGATATCGCGAATAACATTGTCTGCCTGATTGACTCGTTCATTAATGGCATCTAAATACTCCTCAGTTTTATCTTGGTTTTCCTTTAGTTTAATTGCAGATACTATTCCGGAGATAGTAGTCAATGGAGAGCGAAGGTCGTGTGAAGATCTATATAGAAATGTGTCTAGTTCAGAATTAGCCTTCTTTAGATTATGCTGCTCTATTTCCAATACACTGATGATCATTCCTAGCCCCATAAGGGCCTGAAGAAATATATCAACGGCTCCCATGTAATAAGGAAATTCACCGTCATAGAAAAAGAATGATATTGGTGAAAGGGAAACAAAGAAATAGTTTATCTGAAGTAGTCCATATGCTACGAACGAGATTAAAATAAACCTAATTCCTATGCCTGTTTTGGAGATATTCCAGAGCATGCGCGCGCAAATCAAAAAGAGACCACCAGCTAATAGAGACCGGATACCAACTCGATAGAAAATTCGAAAATCACCAGCATCAGGATCATTATAATTGAAGGAAACGAGAAGAATAGATATCGGGATTATCAGCCCAGCAACTACCTTTAAATTTCTTTTATTGATTTTCTTAGTTCTAGAAATTTCGCGTGTTCCCGCATAAAGCCAGAGTACCTGGAAAAAGCTGGCCAATACAGTAATAAAAGAAACAAATAGCCTTATTGGATGATCAAGGGGTAGTAGAAATGCATTAGCTAATGCTATACATGAGCCAATCATATTGACACACAATGCCAACCAACTCCAAGACCAATAATCAAAAAAATTGTTTTGATACTGCCGAAAAAATTTCCGCAGTATCATCATTATAACCAAGGCTAGGAAGCCTTGGGTTGAGTATTGAACAAAAACAACCTTTAATGCTTCTGGAAACATTATTGGTTGCTCAACATAAATTCAGTGAAGGTTCCTTCAGGGACTTCATCTAACACTTGAATATCCGTCAATTCATATTTACCTCTATTACCGGCTAGTAGAATCTCGCCATACTTTTTATAATCTGCCCATGGAGTAACAAATTGAGGATCAAGTGTTGAAGAGTCAGGGAAATATGCCCACTGAGTAACCAGTTTGCTGTCAGTATCTACCCATACCTCATATACATTTTGTGGCGTTAATCCCGTGTCTTTGAATGACAGAAGCACTACATCGGCACTTGCACCAGTCATCGTGGTGTCTTCCCTCAAATACTTCAGAGTAACTCCGGAGTCTTTTAGCTTGTAAGGCATTACCAGCCAATATGAGTCATTTACCCAAAGGCCATACCCTCTATCTAGGTAGTAATCAAGAGAGTCGGTTAATTGTGTTCCTGCTTTCATCACCTTACCCTCTTTGGTATTGATATTCATCAAAATAGTCGTTTCGATTTCTGGTACTTCGATTCGAATATCACCTGTCCATTTATCCCATGTATGAGTTCTTCTTCCAAAGAAATTCCAACTTAAATACCGTGTATTGTCCCATGCTGCCCGTCCGCCCATCGCCTGCATTGCTTTATCAGCCAATAGTGTTGCAAGTAGATCAGAGCCTTCCTGATCAAAGCCCTCTGCTGGAGGATTATTGTATTCGACGTATTCACCACCCTCTTCCGCAGAATCGCTTGAACCTTCTGTTGTAGAAGATCCTGTTGAACATGATGATAAAAGCCAGATAAGTGCAAAAGCACTGAGTAGATTTCTTTTAGTGGTTGTTTTCATAACAATAAATATAGATACAAAAAAAAGGAGACCATAGTGGTCTCCCTTTAGTTTAGGTTGGTTGTGTTTCTTTTTAGATGTGTTAGTCTTTTCCTTCTTTAAACTGCTCAAATCTGTCTCCTTCATCTGATCGAGGGAAAACGTTATTGTCAGTATATGCATCTGCAGTCATCTCATTCGGATCAATAACAATTTTAGCTACTTCTTTGTCTTTCATGAAAACTTTCGTCACTTCTTTTTCATTGATCTTCCAGATTTCTGCTGGAATTTTCTGTAGTTCAACAGATCCATCTACATAGGTCCATTGAATTATAATTGGAGAAACAAGACCTCCTTGATTCTTCAAGGTGAGTTCGTAAAAGTTTTTACCTGCCGCAGATTGCTTGATTTTGTCTTGATCCATAGACTGACGATACTCACCAAATCCGCCAGTCCATTCTTGGAATACGAATGGTTGTGGATCGCTGCCAAAGTCTTTCTTGCCATCATCTTTACCATCAATTCCCTGTCCAGCACCTTTGATATTTCTTGTCTCTAATCCGTTCTCCTCAGTCTGCATCTGGAACCATCTCACATTGTCAAGTGAGACATCTACATAGTCAGTTCCATAGAACCATCCTCTCCAAAACCAGTCCAGATCAACAGCTGATGCATCTTCCATGGTTCGGAATA
>CAZWLS010000262.1:0-6147 GCA_964634415.1 uncultured Roseivirgaceae bacterium
AGCTCATGGCGATGATCTATCTCATACGGCACGGTCAAGCAAGCTTTCTCAAAAGTGATTACGATCAACTTTCAGATTTAGGGAAAGAGCAGTCTGAGATTTTAGGAAGGGCACTAAAAGAGCGGAATCAGCATACTGATTACATCAGCTCTGGCTCACTCAATAGGCATCGACAGACTTTTGAGAGTTTCATGCATAGATTTGGTAGTAGTGTAGATGTTGTGGTAGATAACAGGTGGAACGAGTATGATCACATGGAGTTGCTTACCAAGCACAATCCAGCATTTACTGACTATGTGGCTATCGGGGAATATTTACAGAAACAAGAAAATCCGATGAAGGCATTGCAGCAAGTGCTCAATGATTCCATACTGGATTGGATTGATGAAAAACATGCCTATGCTACAAGTTGGAAAACATTTAAACAGGGTGTTTTAGATGCCCTGAATGAACTTGCTGCCAGGTTAGAAAAAGGTCAGGTCGCCTGGGTCTTCACTTCTGGTGGACCCATATCAGTAGCGCTAATCGAGCTTTTATCGCTAAATGAAAAACAATTTGTAGATCTACAAGGTAGACTCGTAAATAGCAGCATTACGAAAGTGCTGGTAGGTAAGAGTAAATTATCTCTTAGCACTTACAATGACTACAGTCACCTGGATCATAATTCTCAATTAATTACCTATCGATAGATGAACATACTGAATCAAAAATATCCGAATAAGTCTGCTTTTATCACTGGAGCCGGTTCAGGTCTTGGAGCTGCTTTTGCCACATTGTTAGCTAACAATGGTTGGACATTACACCTCTCGGATATCAATTATGATTCTTTGGAGCAACTTAAGCCGACACTTGAAAAGGCTGCTGACGTGTTTCTATATAAACTGGATATTGGTAATAAGTTGGCATTCGAAAAAGTAGTTGAAGAACTCGAAAAGCAAAATGCTAAAGTTGATTTGCTTATCAATAATGCAGGAATTGGGGATGCAGAATTGTTTCAGGATTACAAGTTGGACCAGTGGGAGCGAATGATTCGAATTAATTTGTTGGGTGTGTATTACGGCTGTCATTATTTACTTCCTTTGATTCAAGCCCAAAAAGGCATGATCATTAATGTGGGTAGTGCCGCTGGTTTTATGAATGCACCTGGGATGTCTGCGTACAATGTGGCAAAAGCAGGGGTCTATTCATTTGCTGAGACCTTGCATCATGAGCTAAAGCCGAAGGGTGTTCACGTGAGCGTGGTAACGCCAACCTTCTTTCAAACAAATATCATGAGTGACGCCTCAGGCTCTCAGAAGTTTGTCAATTTTGCTCAGAAGCAGATGAAGTATTCAACTACGAATGCCGAAGAAATGGCAGAAGTGGTACTTACGCAGTCTGCAAAAGGGAAATTTCATATAATCCATCCTAAAGAGGCCCGTCGTGCTTTTTTCTTTAAGAAATGGTTCCCAAAAATGGTGAACAAGCAATTTGAAAAGATGATTGCGAAGTTTGCTTCATAGCTACATCAGCACCCCATTTTTCACTTCAATTGGCTTAGGTATATCATCCTCACCAATCATTTCGAGTAAGTCGATCTCTATGGTTCTACATAAAGAAAGCATAGGAATGTCATTCCCTAATCCTTCAAATGGGTTTTCAGAGTAGTCACCCACCAATTCCATCATCAGGTAAACCCATCCGATAAGGACGGTAAATGGAACGGAAAGCCAGGCACCAAATTCGCCGAGCTTTGCAAACTCAGAAACCATTCCAAATGGCAATAGAAAAATGAAAATACCTATGAAGATGAAACTCATGCTTCCATACTGACGCGGCAGTGGAAATTTTTTGATTCGCTCACACTTTCCTTGATGATCATAAAAGGAATTAAGTATATTCTGAAGTTCCATGTGACGGAAATCATCGATCAGGTCATTCTTTCTGAGTTCTAAAAGATCCTGACTTTGCTCGTCAATGATTTGAGTTGCCGTATTTTGATATTGAATCAACCGGTCATATTCATCTTTGGGGAGATACTTTTCTAGTTCTTTTTGAGTCATTCCACCATCTTCATGCAATCCAATACCCCATCTTTTCTGGCGTTGTTTTGCAGCTCTACTTACATGTTTTCCAATGCTCACATGCTCCCATTGCGTTGGGATCAGCAGTTGATTTCTTAGTGTATAAAGCCAAGCAATGTGTCTGTAAATGAGTTTTTGTCTCCATTTTTTTATTTCTGTTTCTGGCGCATTCTTGAAGACATCTGAAATATATCCTCGGATATTGGTTCCCCACGAACGACTATCGTTAACAATAGCACCCCAGATCTTCCTTGCCTCCCATAGTCTGTCATAAGCACTGTTATTTTTAAAACCTACATAAAATGCCACCGCAGTACCTACTACTGATAGGGGAAGCCATGGAATAGACCATGAAAAAGGCGTGTATTGATAAATCACTGTCATTATCACACTCCAGACTGTAAGCCAAATAATGTGGCCGCCAGAGAATCTCATGACACTGGTGAAGCTAAAATTCTTATTTACGTACATAGGTTCTGACTTTCTCGATTAAATATAATCATAGAAATCTGCCCCTCGAGAGGAGTGTTAATTTGAATCATTCAGCCTAATAGCAAGGCCTACGTAAAAATTTCTTTCTGGAGCAGGTTCGTAATATCTACTTCCAAAAGCATTGATTCGAATGTTGTCGAAATAAGAGGTGTTAGTCAGATTCCTAATTCCAAAGTACGGTTCGACCATTAAACTATTCATCTGAGCAACATATCGCACTGAAAGATTCACTTCCAGGTATGAATCAATCTCCTCTTGATTTTGATTGTCAGCAAACAAGTTTCCGACATAGTCTAGCGGCAATGAGATCTCCCAAGCATTTGTTGGTTTAAAGATCACATTTAAAGCTGCATGATGACGCGGAATTCCAGGTAGTGTAAACCCATCCAAGTCTGTTCCATTTTGTACAAAAGTCTCATAACTGAAATCAGAATACGTATAAGAAGTCAGGAATCTAAATGTTTTACCTAGATATCTTGCTGAAAACTCTAGCCCATTACGACTGGTATTTCCAGCATTCTGGTAGAATGTCCGCTCCGGAAATGCCGCAAGCTCATAGGGTACCAATTCGTTTTCTGTTTGAGTGTTAAATCCAACAATCTCGGCACTGAATTTTTCTTGTCTCCACCTGAAGCCTAGCTCAACAGAAGAAGCTGTTGCAGCATCTAATTCTTCAAATCCACCACTGTTATCCGGACGGTTACTTAGCTGATTAAGAGTCGGCGTTTCGAAGTTATTGGAATAGTTAGCATAGGTTTGAAGAGATGAGCTGAGTGTTCTGCCCACTCCAACTTGATAGCTCCAATTAGAAATGTTGATATCTCCAGAATCATCACCGTCACTAAGAAATTGATCGTCTGCTTCTAGCTTGTTTAAATCGAAACGTAGTCCCCCGGTCAAGTACCATTGATTAAGTTCAACATAGTCTATAACAAAAATTCCCAGGTTGGTGAATGATTCAGTTTGATCAAAGACCAGGTCACCTTTCACACCTTCCACATTATCAAACCTCTTTCTATCGTCAGCTTGCGATAGTACATCATAGCCTAATTTGATTGCATGCTGATTTATTTGTAAGTCCAGTTTGTTGCCGAATCCGAAGTAGTTTCGTTCGAGTTCAATTTGTCCTGAACCTTCGAATGGTAACTTGCCATCAAAAGTTCTACGATTGAAAAAAGCATAGGTGTTTAGCTGCTTGTTATCTGCCCAACGCCAGTCAAAGCTTGTGCCCACTTTCCATTGTTGAATAGATTCACCTGCATCGAACGTCAGGTTTCTGTCTCTGGCCTGAGTAGGGCTATCCTCTGCATCTTCCAAAGTGAGTCCACCGGCATCGTGACCTTCGGGACTATTTACCAACTCAGTAATAACCACAGCATTCAATCGATCGCTTAGGCGATGTTGAATGGCTATCCTTGAATTGACTTGTTTGAAATTGCTATTATCTCTGTAACCATCACTTCCAAAGAGTCTGATATGTCCAGTATAGATTGTCTGATCATCTTTTACTCCGCCACTTAGTGATTGCGAGTAATAACCATAAGATCCAAACATGGTCTCAGATTGTATGAAGTTTTCTTGGAACCCAAAGTTGGAATTGACGATGATGGCGCCACCAGAGGCATTTCCATATAGACTAGATGCTGTTCCTCTGATTATAGTCAGTTGATCAATAAGGTCAAGATTTAGGTTGTCCAGTTGTCCAGTTCCATCAGGTGTGGTTTCCGGAATGCCATCCACAATTAATTTAATTCCACGGATACCAAATGCAGCCGTTGCTCCAAACCCACGAATTGATATTCTTGCATCCTGCGCAAAGTTGTTCGCATTTTGTACATAGACGCCCGGTACAGTCTGCAAGTATTCTTTTATCGATAGGTTTTGATTAGAAGATGTCAATATGCCACTATCCAGCAGTGCTATTGATAGCGGGATTTCCGTTTTTATACTCGGAAGTCTGGGAGCAGAGACAGTAACCTCTTGCAGCTGATAACTAGCATAGTATACGGTATCCTGTGCTTGTGCCTGAGACTTACTGGCACAAGCACAAAATACAACAATGAATAAGGTATTGAATAGTTGTTTTTTGATGACTTCAAAATTTAATATGGCGCAAATAAAAACTAATAACCATTGCCATTGACGAGTTGAATCAATTTACCGTTTTCTTCGTCGGTTAGGAGATAAATCTTACCTCTGGGCGAAACCGCGACTTTTCTCAGACGGACACGATCATTAACAAATAATTCTTCCGTGCTTATTACTTGGTCATCCGCAATAGTTATCCGCCAAAGGCTTCCTTTGCTTAATCCCGGAACCAATAAGCTACCTTTCCATAACGGAAAATCTCCGCCAGGATAGTAGGCAAGCCCTGTAGGGGCTACTGTCTTGTCCCAGCTAAATATGGGGTCAGTTAGTTTCACTTCATCTGGTACATTTGGCTTGTATTCTATGGATCGATACTTGCCCGTTGTAGCGTATGGCCATCCGTAGTTAGCTCCGGCAGCAAGAATGTTTAATTCATCTCCTTGAATGGTTCCATGTTCGCTAAACCAGATGTTGTTGGTTTCTGAATCAAGGGTTAATCCTTGTGAAGCACGAATTCCGGTAGCATACAAACCTTTGATTGCATTAGGCCCAAAGTCAGGATTGTCATGAGGAATGCTGCCATCTTTATTGATTCGAATGATCTTCCCTCTTTTATCTAAAAGATCCTGAGCTACTGGAGGGTCTGGGTTCAAATACTCCTGGAAATTCCGTTCTCCAAGTGTGATATATAGTTTTTCATCAGGCCCGAATATCATACCACCTCCATAGTGGAACAATCCATGAGCGTATGGTCCTGCCTCAAAAAGTGTCTCGACTTTGGTTATTTTATTAGCATCGAGTATTCCTCGAATCACTTTTGTGGCGCTTGCTCGGTCCTTATTTTCTGCAGCATACGAAAGGTATATGTATTTATTTTCAGAAAATTTTGGATCAAGGAGCACTTGAAACCAACCAGCGTTAAAACTCAATTCCTTACCATGTGCGCCACCTGGAAAAATTCCCTTTTCAAACTTTGTGGTATCGATAAGTACAGCTCGTGCAACATCTTTTGGTAATCCTTGTATTGGAGTTCGTTTGTTGGTGGAAAGGTTTACGCTAAGTAGTTCGCCATCTTTCTCAGCAATCAGCACCTCATCTTCTGATATAAAAGCCATGCTCCAGGGATGTTTCAATTTCTCTAGAATGACTTTTTTTGATGGCTTTGAGATTAATTCATCGGGACGCTTTGGAATTGGTTCTGCTGAGGTGCATTTGGCAATAATTTTCCAACCATCGGGAAATTTTTTAAGAAGAAGTAGGTCATTATATCGATGTCCATTGGCTGGAAACAGCACCTCTACTCGGGCGTAGGCGACATTCAACACTTGCTCGATGCTGATGATCTTACTGGGCCGGTTGTTTATAGTGCCTGGAGCTTTTCGTCCGTACCACGATGCATATTGTTCTACGCTGACCTCCCAGGTTGGATTGTCTGGTGAATGTAGAAACATTTTTGAGCCAGGATTAAACGCGGCAAGAATGGTATCTGGATAGTTATAGACCG
>CAZWLS010000263.1:0-6143 GCA_964634415.1 uncultured Roseivirgaceae bacterium
TGTTAGACGAGTTGTTGACTTATTTATGAGGTCATAGAGATATATTTCATTATTTCCATCTCTATCTGAAATGTATGCTAATTTATTTGATTGTCTAGACCACTTGGCTCGTCCATTAAAAGATTTTGAATTTGCAATTGTGTCAATAACACTACCCTGAAAATTTGTAAGCACTAAAACAGAGTACTCTTCCATGTTGATTTGATGTATTAGTTTCTTGCCATCGGGTGATAAATTAAACTCCTGTTGATCGTTAGTATTGATAGTAAGTGAACCTCCTTCAATATCCATATTTGCTATCAAAAAGGAATCATTTACGTATGAATAGTATATGATGGATTCAAAAGTAGCATTCCACATTGGAGCATAATCAAATCCTGGATTAGTTGTTAACTGTGTTTCATTTCCATTGAGGTCATTTTTAAAGATGTTGTAATCTTTATTTCTCACAGATAAATAGAGTAGGTATTCCTTGTTGGAATTTTTAGCTTGATTACATCCAATAAATGATAATAGGATGAGAATTGGAATTAGTCTCATCCCATTAAGTTAGCTCTAAAAATTCAGTTGTACTGCAATCAATTTTAGCTTTTAAGGAATGAAGGATGTTATACAGCCCAAAGAACGTTCTGTTGAAATAAATGAAATGGCGAGATCCGCGTGCTTGTAGCCTATTCATCTCAGGATCTTTGGAAATTTCTTCACCTTTTAAATAGATCTCTGTAAAATACGCTTCGTCACTAAAGTCAAATTTTCCTTCGTTGAATGGCCTGCTAAGTAATCGAATTAATCCAGTAAACATATCGGTAACAATTTTGACATCCTTTTCTGGATCCGAAGGTCGAATGATTTCTAGTTCTTTAAAAAGTTCGTCGACTCTTTGAGGATTATCCAATACATCATAGCTAGCAAGTTCAAAGTATGCTTTATAAAAATCATCTGGTATATACTTGATGCAGCCAAAATCGATAACACCAAGGTCACAGTCTTCATTAATGATGAAATTTCCGGGATGAGGATCAGCGTGCATCATTCGTAACTGATGCATTTGAAACATGTAGAAGTTCCAAAGGATTTGCCCTAGTCGATTACGATCTTTCTGTGTTTGCTCTCGCTTCATCCAAGCTCCGATAGGCTCTCCTTCGAGCCAACTCATGGTCAAGATCTGAGGTGCTGAAAGTTCTGGGTAGTAAGAAGGAAAAAACACACCCTCAACATCTTTGCACTTTTCTGCAAATTCCATTGATTGCTTCAATTCAAGTCCATAATCAGCTTCTTCCAACAATTTTCCTTCAACCTCCTTTAGATAAGGCTCTACTTCTTTACCTCTTACATTCATGAGTTTCAATGCAAATGGCTTGGCCAGTTTTAAATCACTCTTAATACTGTCTGCTACACCTGGGTATTGGACTTTGACAGCTAGCTTAACGCCATTTAATTCTGCTTTGTGCACTTGGCCCATAGAAGCTGCGTTACTGGCACTCTTGCCAAACGTATCAAATACTTCATTGGGCTCTTTGCCGAGGTTTGAACTGAATGTTCTCCTGACTAATGGATATGATAATGGGGGAGCACTGTATTGTGCCATGGCAAATTTGTCTGAGTAGGCTTTTGGCAGTACGTTTTGATCCATGCTTAAGAGTTGGGCCATTTTTAACGCACTTCCTTTAAGCTCACTTAATGAGTTGTAAATGTCACGAGCATTGTCACTATCTAACTCGTCTTTATCAAGCTTTCCATTAATCGCAGCTTTACTGTAGGCTTTGACGTAGTTGGCACCAACCTTAGCACCAGTCGTTACGAATTTACTGGCTCTTTTAACCTTTCCAACAGGGATTCTATCAAGTTCTTTAGACATTAGACTGCAGCTTTTGTAAAGCCCATTTTTTGTAAGAAAAATTTACTTAAATCAAGGATTGAATCTAGAGCAGGTAGCTCGCCAATATCAAAAGCAGTTCGAGTTGACTTTTCAATGAAAACATCAGTGTCAGTGGCATCACCCGAATCATCTTTTACCCAAAAAAGCAACATTGCAATAGTATGAGACCATAATACCCTCTTGTATGCATCATGCGAAGCATTTTGTGCTTTCTCAGGAAGGAAATCAAATGTTTTTGACCATTCAATTTCTGACTGAGTAATTATTTTTTTGGTATTGTTTAATTCTGCCGGTAATTCGTGCGGTTTTTTACCCTCAAGTTTGTGCAGAATATATGAACGATTGGGTTTAACTACTTCAAGCAAAGTGTATAAGAAAGATAAATGCTTCTCTCTGCCATTCATTTCTTCAAACTCCGGATCTTTCATAACGACTTCCAGTGTCTTATGATAGTAGTCATCCCAGATACAACTCTCTATATTTTTTAGCGAGCCAAAATGTTTATAAAATTCATCATCTGTTATCCCCAAAAACTTAGTGAAAATGCGCACAGTTTCTGGTTTTTTACCTTCTTCCAAAAGGTAATCCTGATAACCTTCCTGTAATGTCTGCTTAGATATATTTTTTTTTGCCATGGCTATTATTGTGATCCTATAATAAAACCATGATTTGTCTATTATGGTTTAAAAAATGTGTAAAATATTTTTTGCCTATTGATAATAGATTAGTTATGTGTAAATTTTAGATGATATATAAATTGACCATCTTTAAATCTATGCACCACCACCTTTTTTATCGCATTATTTTCTTGCTTTCATTTACATGCCCCATGACGGTTTTTGGGCAAGAGCAGCTTAATTTATATTGGTCTACTTCAAAACCATTTATATATGAAAATGAAAATGGCAGGCTTGAGGGCGTCGAACCTGAGATGTTCCGCTTATTTCAGTCATTCCTAAAGAACGAAAAAAACCTTGAAGTAGAACTAAATTGGATTAGAGCCGAAAGCTTTTCAGATATTCTTTCAACGATAAGAAACTCTGATAATGGAAATGACTTTGGTGTTTCTGCAATGTCAATAACGGAAAGAAGGAAGGAATATGCAGATTTCCCCGAGCCTTACTTGCCCGATATCACGGTTTTAGTTTCTAGCAAAGGAACTCCCATTGTAAGATCTTTTGAAGAGATCGATGATATGATGAGTACATTAAATGCGGTCACAATTAAAGAGACAAAGTATGAAGATCAATTGATGAATTTGCGTGAAAAGTTTGGTTATGATTTTGAAATTGAATTCATAGATAGTGAAAAGAATATTCTAGACAGGATAAGCATGTTGGAAAATTCATTTGGGTTTATTGATCTACCGGTTTACCTCATGCAGGTCAAAGAAGGAAGCGAGTTGGTTCGACAAAACTTCTTTACAGTGAAGGGTTTAGGTTATTCTTATATGATACCTAAGGGGAGTAAATGGAAACCTCTTTTCAATGAGTTTTTAGCAACTGATAATACTGAGTATCAAGTTTCTGATATTCTGGCAAAATATCTTGGAGAAGAATTATACCGATTCATTGATGAGATTTATTCTGGCGAAGAACTAGCTACTTCTATTTTGACGAAAGAAAAGGAATTACAATTAGCAATCATTCAAAACGCCAACCTCAAACTGGAACGCGAAGGAAATACAAGGAAGATGCTTGTAGTTGGAATAGGAGTAACAGTAGTCTTTCTTCTTGGGTTTGGTTTTTTGTTTTATAAAAACCAAAAAACTACACATCTACTTGTTGGTCAGAAAGATCAAATTGAAGATCAGCAAGAAGATATTCGTCAGAAAAATGAGCAGTTGATGAACAGAAATGCTCAACTAGTAGCCCTAAATGAGGAAAAGAATAATTTAGTTCGAATTCTTGCTCATGATATTCGGTCACCATTAAGTCAAATAATAATGGTTACTGATATAGTCAACCAAAAAATGGGGCCAAGCTTATCAGAAGTAGAAGCTAAAATGCTAAATCAAGTTACTGCCAATGCCGAGAGAATTAACAAAATGGTTACTAAGATCCTCGATGTTGACGGACTAGAGGGGAATAGAATTAAAGTGTTGCAAGAACGGGTAGATGTTCGCGTGATTATGCGAGATGTAATCCAGCGTTACAGACCAATTGCAGCTAAGAAGAATATCGATTTAGCTGTAGCCTTTTGTGAAAATCACAACATTATAAGAACTGACCATCTTCTTTTGCTATTGGTTCTAGAAAACTTGGTTTCTAATGCAGTTAAATTTTCAGATGCAGAATCTACAGTGGAATTGCGATCAGAATGTGCTTATGATAGTGTGGTGTTTAAAGTATGCGATGAAGGTCCAGGTTTTTCTGATGAGGATAAGAAAAAATTATTTAATCGATTTCAGAAACTTAGTGCTCAGCCTACAGGAGGTGAAGTGTCGACTGGTCTAGGACTTTCAATTGTAAAGAAATACGTACAAGATCTAGGCGGTAAAGTCTGGGTAGAGTCTGAAAAAGATAAGGGAAGTACTTTTTTCGTAAAGCTCACTGTCTGATTTGTTAGAAGATTTTTGCTAAGTCTTGTAAATGACGTCCTCATCAAGTTATGGTTTCCGATCACAACATTGTTTTACTCATATAGTTAATAACCATATATGAGTGATAGAGAAATTGTGGAGGAAAGACTCCTTATTAAACGAGAATTGACATTCGCTGGCCAACGTATGACTAAACTAATGATAGTTACCAGCACTTTAATTTTCTTCTCATTAGTTGCAATATGGATCTTTCAACGGTTCCCCAAGATTACCATTCCAGTAATATATGAAGTGGCAACCTGGTTCATGTTGGTAAGTAGTATACTAATAGTTATTGGCCAATTGAAAATTAAGGAAGATAAAATAGAAAAGGCTTTTAGGTTTACAGGATTGGGGCTCTTTTTTGGACTGCTTTTTTCTGTCTTACAGGTGATAGGATGGCAAGACCTTATAAACGCGAACCTTTCTTACAATGATATCCTATTCCCTTTTTCATTGGTGCATTTTATCCATGTAGCTATAGGATTATTTCTATTAGTTTCTGTATTCGCAAAAATTCGAGATTATAGAATTCACTCTCGTTCGATTCAGTATGCATTAAATGTCTTTACATTTTGGCATTTTTTGGGAGCGGTCTGGCTAATATTTATTGGGGTTTCTTAAGAAACTTTATCGACTTGTACACTACATGTTTACCTAGCAGTTAATCACAATTTAGCCGTCTAGAAAGAGATTTATATGATCATTTTTCAAGTAATAGAAACTTATTATGATCATAATTGCCTATTTCAAGACAGGCTTTAAATACGTCTGTCAAAGAAATTACAAGTTCCTCATTTTCAACTTACTATTCTTAATTGTAAGCCTGACAACAGCACAGACGAAAACTTGGAATGCATCAGCTAATAGTAATTGGAGTGATCCAAATAACTGGATTCCTATTGGTCTGCCATCATCCACCGATGTAGTTATATTCAATAATGCAAGCGATTTTGATTGTTTAATTGATGTCGGGATTACAATAGACTCAATCAGCGTTGAAAGTACTTACGATGGTATCATAAGTCAAAGTAATGGAGTCGCTATCTTGGTGAATGCTGGTGCGAATTTCGAAGGAGGTTCATTTATAGGTGGAAACGAAGATATCTCTATCCTGGAAAGTTTTACCTTAAATGGTACTGATTTCACAAGTACTTCTTCAAATCTTCTTTTCGCTGAAGGTCTGGATAACACAAGTCAGGATATATCATTTCTATCCGGCACATTTAATCACAACGGTGGCCTCGTTCGATTTAATGTCACTTCAGGATCAACACGAATAATTGGAGACGTAACGTTTTACAACTTATACCTTCAAGGTAGATATCGCACGTTAGATTTTCAAAATGATGTTTTGGTGTCCAACGACATGACTGTTGTTAATTCAGGTGGTTCAATTACTTTGGATTTACAAGACACCCTGACCGTGAGGGGAGATCTAACATATGATGGAACTAGTACTCATTCAATAAATATTGATAACGGAGTTTCTGATATAGGAACGCTAAAATTTGAGGGAGATAATTTATATCTACTTTCATCTTCGGAAAATGGTGGTGGGTCTGCATCATTATTCATCTCCGGATCAGGCCTTCAGTCAATTCATGGTCCATCTATGGCAGAACTTTGTCCGTTGCCAAGTATAACAATCGATTGTAATACGCTTATTGTTTATGGATATCT
>CAZWLS010000264.1:0-6138 GCA_964634415.1 uncultured Roseivirgaceae bacterium
AAATGACCGCACGGTCAACAATTAAAATGAGTAAAAAGAAACGAAAAAAGAAATTAGGATCAAGATCAAAACAAGAGCCTAATCACGTAAAACAAATAAAAAGTAAACTTCACGAGGTATTCTCAGTAAATGACGGAAAGTCATATGGGTACCGAGAATTAATTAGGAAACTACAGCTTAGAGATAAAAAATCTAAAGACTATCTAAAAAGCCAACTTTTCAGTTTAGAGAGTAAAGAAAAAATCAGAAGACTAAGTGACGGTCGCTTCGTTACCAATGCTGAAAGTGAATATCTTCAAGGGACTGTAGACCACGTCAATCCAAATTTTGCATACATTGTTACCCCAGACCAGGAGGAAGATATTTGGGTAAAAACAACAGATCTAAATTTTGCTATTCATGGTGATTTAGTAAATGTGATAATCACAAGGGCTGCCGGCCGAGGCTATAGAGCTGAAGGTAAAGTGATCAGTATCCTTAAAAGAAATAGAGAAGAGTTTGTTGGACGTATCGAGATTTCACAAAAGTTCTCCTTCGTTGTTCCCGATAGTAGAAACATCCACTTCGACATCATGGTCTACCCAGAGAAAATTGGCAAAGCCAAGCCAAATGACAAGGTCATGATCAAGATTGACAAATGGCATGATGCTAGGAACAGAAGCCCGCTAGGAACGGTGACAGAAGTTCTTGGTCAGGCAGGTGAAAATGAAGCAGAGATTCACTCAATAATGGCTGAATTCGGATTGCCTTTTCGATTTCCCAAGAAAATTGAAAAAGCAGCGGATCAAATTCCAAGTGAAATCACCGAAGATGAAGTTCAAAAAAGGAGAGATTTTAGGGACATTACCACCTTCACGGTAGACCCTCATGATGCAAAGGATTTTGATGATGCTTTATCTATCAAAGAGATAGAAAAAGACAAGTTCGAAATCGGAATTCATATCGCGGACGTATCGCATTATGTCGAGGAAGGAAGTGAATTAGATAAAGAAGCCATTGAACGCGCTACTTCCGTTTATCTGGTAGACCGGACGATACCCATGTTGCCGGAAAGGCTTTCAAATGGGTTGTGTTCACTACGACCAAATGAGGAAAAACTTACATTTTCAGCTGTATTTGAAATCGATACCGCAGGGTCTGTTTCAAAAAAATGGTTTGGGCGAACAGTAATTAATTCAGATCGACGATTCACTTATGAGGAGGCCCAGGAACGTATTGAGGGTTTGGATAGCGATTTTACAAAGGAGGTTGTCACGCTTAACAACATTGCTAAGCAACTTAGAAAAAAACGGTTCCAGCATGGTGCTGTAAACTTTGAAACAGTTGAAGTAAAATTCAAACTAGATGAAAATGGTAAGCCGCTCGAGGTGATTCCAAAAGAACGAAAAGATGCACATAAGATGATTGAGGAGTTCATGCTATTGGCTAATAGGGAGGTGGCTACTCACATTTTTAAGTGGAAAGAAAAAGGTAAGGAAGAAGGAAGCAAAACATTCGTTTACAGAGTACATGATGACCCTGATCCGGAAAAGCTTAGCACCTTCGCATCATTCGCAGCGCGGTTTGGTCATAAAGTCGATACAGGCAGCAACATCTCCCATGGACTGAATAAATTGATGGAAAATATAGAAGGAAAGCCGGAACAAAATGTCTTGGAATCATTGGCAATACGTTCGATGGCTAAGGCAAAGTACACAACAGACCCAAGAAGGCATTTCGGCTTGGCATTTGACCACTACACACACTTTACATCGCCGATTAGAAGATACCCGGATGTGATGGTGCATCGTCTCTTAGAACATTACTTGCAAGGGGGAAAGAATGTAGGAAATGAAGAACAAGAACCTCTTTGTATGCACTCATCCGAAAGAGAAAAACGTGCAGCAGATGCAGAACGAGCTTCTATCAAATACAAACAGGTAGAGTTCATGGAAACGATGCTTGGACAGGAATTTGATGGAATTGTTTCAGGGGTAACAGAATGGGGCATATTCGTAGAGATAATAGAAACCAAATGTGAAGGCATGATTCGAATGACAGATCTTGATGACGATTTCTATGAGTTTGATGAGAAGCAAATGCGCGTAATTGGGAGAAACAACAAACGAGTCATAACTTTAGGAGACAAGCTGAAAGTTTTAGTTGCCAGAACTGACATCGATCGCAGGACTATTGATTTAGAATTAGTAAACGATGACTCTCAATAAAAAAGCCCTTGATATGCTGGAGTACAATGGGTACTCCTTCAAATCAAAAAACAACCTATTTGTATTTAGACATTCAGGATTTGATGGAATTGGACTTGGGATTATCATCACATTAACAATAGTATTAATTGTGTTGCTTATTACGACCTTACCACTATATGGAATCGGAGCATTATTATTATCCCTTTTGATCTTCGGGCCTATTGTAAAAAGAAGTAAGAGACGTTCTAGATTAGAAATTGATGCTAATAAAGAAGTGCTTAGAATAAATGAAGCCGATCAGAAAATTGAGAAACACTTCAATGAAATAGCAAGTGTCTACACACACTCGAAATTTGTTGATGAATATTCCAGCGCATTTAAAAGCACAAGCAAAGAATATCGCGTAACGATAGGCCTTGAGATCGATAACCACAAATTCCCTCTATTTAAGCTAATTGCTGACCATGAAAAACCGTCCAAAGAGGCAACTGCAGTTCATGATTTCTTAGAGCGGGTTATTGGAGCAAAATAATAATGTTCCAAAATCTAATTCTTGCTAAGTAAGCGACAACAAGCTTCTTTTTTATCGAAAAAGGATCGATAACTTATACTTTCATTTATTAAAAGATTAAGATTGGATTCCCTAATCAAGCAACTTAATCATGAAATCACCCAATCTAAGTAAAGAAGCTAAGAGCTTTCTAGAAGAAAACGGTTATTCGTTTCGATTTAAGGACAATCAAATTCAATTTAAAAGACGTATTGGTTATATGGGGTCTATAGTCATCCTGTTTGTGACCGTATTTCTTTCCATCCCCGTATTTTCTGCCGGGGTAATCTATGGTGCTGTTTTAGTTGGCGGAGTAATTGGAGCAATACTCATTCGCAGAATATATTTCACTAAAAAGTCAAAGTTGATAATCGACCTAAAGTCGAACACTTTTACAGCAATTATTGACACATACTATCAAGAAGATCAATCATTAAAAATGATTTCTACCATTACAATGGAGTCAAAATTTGTGGATGAGTATACAACAGCTGCAAGGAATTCTGTTGAAGAGCATCTTATATCAATTAAAGTTCAACTTATTACCAAAGAAATATTGACGCTTTTTCAACTAAAATCTGATCAGTCAGAACCTACTCCTGAAGTCAACGAGCTATATACATTACTAGAGGATGCTATTAAAAGTGCCAAACAAGAAAAATCGAATTAAAGACTTTAAAAATCACCGCCTTTGTCCAATAGCAAGTATTTAAGAAATGAGCAATGGTTCTATTTGTTCCTAATGTTCGCTGCCTATATTTCAACCTTAACTTTTGGAGTATACTACTTCTACTTAGATATACCAGAATTATACTATCCAACATTTTTAGCTTTTTTACTCTTTGTAATTTTTAGCGTTCTCTCTTTCTTTTCAGTCCTAAGCTTAGTAACGCTATTTCGACTTTCTGTAATTACTACTCTCCTTGCATTTTACAATCAAATATTCTTTACTGGAGGTGTTCTTTCTGCAGGCATATTAGAATTTATCATTCCAACATTACTTGCATTCTTCTACAGGCCGGTAAGGGATAGATACATTTTTATGTCAATTTCAGGGCTCGCACTCATCAGTATGTTTATACTTTCTGGGCTTGGGTATACCAGAAATGAATTGCCTGCAGAATCTGAAATGACGCATGGTATTATCTGTGCCGCTTTTGTTTTCACAATAATTTCAATTTTTACATTCCTTTTTAGAAATGCATTGATTGTAAAAAACAAGAAAATAGGAGACTCTATGAAAGAGCTCCAGGAAACAACACATAAACTTATCCAATCAGAAAAAATGGCATCATTAGGTATGCTCTCTGCAGGTGTTGCTCATGAAATAAACAACCCGCTAAATTTCATAAAGGGAGGAATAGAAGTGTTGGAAGAAGGGCTAAACGAAGAAAAATCGTTGCAGTTTGAAGCAGAACCTTGTATCCATGTTATCAAAGAAGGTCTCTCCAGAGCTACAGTAATTGTCAATAGCCTAAATCACTTTAGTCGACGAACAGATTCCATGAATGAAACTTGCGACATAAATGAAATTTTAAACAATAGCTTAGTAATGCTCCAACCTAAGCTCAAATACAAGGGCAAAGTCATAAAGGAATTGTCAGAAGAAAAATTAACATTAAAAGGCAATGAAGGTAAGCTACATCAAGCATTTTTGAATATTCTATCAAATGCAGAACAGGCAATTGATCGGAATGGTACTGTTAGTGTTAAAACTAAGGGCTTAAAAACCAAAACAGTTGTAGAAATCGCAGACGATGGAGAAGGTATAAGTAAGGAAAATCTTAAGAAGATTAGTGATCCTTTCTTTACAACCAAACCGGTTGGAAAAGGAACAGGGCTAGGGCTTTCAATCACCTATAAAATTATCGAAGAACATAACGGTAAGATACGTGTTACATCCAAGCAAGGAAAGGGCACTAAATTTGTAATCTCATTTAATAAGAAATGAAGAATACAATTCTTTTCGTAGATGATGAATTGATCAACCTTTTTGTTCTTGAAAAAAGGTTTGAAAGTGAGTACAATGTTCTGACTGCTGAATCTGGAGAAGATGCGATTCAAGTTGTGGAGGATAACAAAAACGAGCTTAACGCCATAATTAGTGACCTTCGGATGCCTGGTATGGATGGTTTAGAATTAATCGATAGAGTAAAGCCAAGTATTTTAGATATTCCTTGTTTCCTCCTCACGGGTTATGACTTTACTGATCAAATTAACGACGCATTAAAGTCAAGTAAAATTCAACACTTGTTCAAGAAGCCATTTGATTACAATGAAATAGACTCCAAGCTTAGAGAAGTGCTCTAGTTATGGGGCGGTTTTAGCAAATCCACTACAGTCTTTACTGGGTTAAATGTATTAGAAGGCACCTCCACAAAAATTGTATTCCAATTAGCCATACTTCCGTTCCAAAGACCTGGTAACTCCATCGCTAAAAGCTTTTCACCTCCATAAGATTTTTCAGAAATAAAACCCGCTTCTTCATCTTGGAATTGCATTAAGTCAAATTTTTCACCCTTATAATTCTTAATTCCACAAACAATATCCACAGGGTTGAAATGCGTTCCTCCTCGAAATATCGCTAATTGCTCTTGATTAGAAATATCAACCTGTGCTGACTCTACAATTTGTAAGGAATCGATTCCATTCGAAGTAACCCAGAATGGACCTCCTCCAGGTTCTCCTTCATTTTTCACCATTCCGCAAACCCGTATAGGTCTATTAAGGAGATTTAAAATAGTATCTCTATCGATTTCACCTCGAACACCCATTTCTAAAAGCAGCCTCTTAGCGTTTGCTTCATTAAAATCACCTTCGTCATTTGCGGTCAAAATTTCAAAAGCTCGTCTTTGATATGAAATTAACATCCCGGCTAATGCCTTTTTATATTGAATTTCGTCTGTTCGATTCTTTTCTGAAACGACGTTATCAATGTTCTTAATAAATACTATATCATCTGAAAGTTTATTTAGATTTTGTAGCAGTGCGCCATGACCGGCAGGCCTAAATAATAACTGACCGTCCATCCTTCTAAATGGGTCAAAGTTAGTTGTAGAAGCGATGGTGTCTGTACTTTGACTCTGTTCGCTAAACTGAACGCTGATATTCAAATCAGTTTCTTTTTCAACTTCTTTTTTTAAGTGACTTTCAAAGGCATTTCTATGATCCGGAGATACAGTAAAATGAATATTTAAACTCCCATTCTTTGCAGCATAGGCCTTCCCCTCAGATATGTGTTCTTGGGCAGGTGTCCTTACAATATCTTCATAATTATGGAAGCTTAAAAGGCCCTTTGGCATATTTCCATAGTTCAAACCTTCCGATTTCAAGAGTACTTCTACTACAGCTTTGTAATCATTAGATTCAATTAATTGCTGTAAGGTCTTTCCTAATACT
>CAZWLS010000265.1:0-6063 GCA_964634415.1 uncultured Roseivirgaceae bacterium
CACAATTGGCACCTGCACCTCTTGTAACGAGCTCATCTGTCGTTCCGTTATTGGTTTTACCGTGGGTATGATATAATGTAAAATAATGTCCTAACTCATGCGCGGTTGTACCGAATTCATTATCAGCACATCCCATCGCTAAAAATATTCTGTCTGTACTAGGTGGAAACCTTGTGTACCCGCACAATTGAGATCCGCCACTTGTTAAAGAACCAGAAACATAAATATTAATAATTCCTGCTTTATCTCTGGAAGCTGCTAATTCATTTTCTTGAGAAGAATCAAGATTATAAAACTTATCATCGGCAACTATGATAGGATCATCAGATTGTATAAAAGTCATTCCTGCAGAACTATAAATCGAGTTAACATCACTTAGCAACGATGATACTCGAGACACATCTAATCCTCCGGAATTATCAGTATTCCTTATAATGAAAAATTGAACAGGAATGCGTACTGGAGCGAAACTATTGGTGTTTCTTGAAGTAGAATTACGAATTCTCCTTAATGACTCCATGAATTCAATCTGTTCAGATGTAGCGACTGTTCCGCATTCTAATTCATCAACAGACTGACCTTGTAAATCAACTAAAATTAGTATTAAAAAAATTCTTAATAAGTTCTTTATCATAATCTAACTCCCTTCTACTTAATCTTAATCCATATAACCAAAAAAAAGGGCCATAAGTTTATGGCCCTTTGAAATAAGTATAATTTAATTATTCAGGTATTGCTGCATCAATAACATGCAACGCACCATTATAACCAGTTATATCTCCATTTGTAAAGTTGATAGTAGAAATTTCTCCATCATCATTTACTAAAATTCCGAATGCAGTTTCTGTACCGGAATCAACAGTAACAATATCGATTGTTCCACCATCTCTTGTACTTAGTTGCGTATCAGCAACAAGATCTAATGCAAAGAAAACAGATGTAACAATATGTCTATCGATAACAGCTGCTACAGTAGCCTCATCAGCGGCATCAATGTTCTCTATCAACTCTGCTATTGTAGTAAGTGTATCTTGGTCTACAACACCAGCCTCATCCATTGCATCTCTAATTACTGATTCAAGTATTGTGTTATCCACTGCTAAGTAAGTAACACCAGTTAAACTATCAGTATCAGTAAGAATTAACGAAGCAACATATAAGCTAAGTGAATCAGCATCCATGTCTGCAGCAACAACACTTGTTGTACTCATTTCAGGAAGCGGCGTAAGACCAGTTCCACCAAGGAAAGTAATATTTCCATTGTAAGCAGATTCATCTTGCATACAAGCATCGCCTCCGCAAAGACCTGCTGCTAACGACGAACCAGACTCACCGTAAATTACTACAGCATCGGAATCTATTGCCTCAGCTCCACCAACCCAATATTCACCATCTCCAATAGTAACAACTTTAGATCCAATATTATCTTCCAAGCTTATAGCTCCTTCAAAGATATATTGATCAAGTTCTGCTTGAGTACTTCCACCTGCGTATGCACTTGGTACTAATATTGAATACTCATCTTCAGTACTTAATAGTCCCTCATAATCAAATGTACTTGCGTCCATTGCAGCAAAGAAAGTTGCAAAGAAACCAGAAATACCATTTGGATCATCGACTCCTACCGTACCTCCTAATGCTTCATACAAATAACCTTCTGTACGAATGACAGCATCAACTACGTGGATAATACCATTTGTAGCTAATACATTCAAGCTATCAACTGTAGCTGCTCCTCCATTTCTAGTTTCAACTGAAACTGCAGTCGCGCTTGCGTCAACATCAACTCCCTTTGCATCACCTGCTCCACCATTTATAGTGTATGCTCTACCAGAAGCAAGATCCATTGATAGGAATCTACCTGATATAACATGATTACTAAGAAGTGCAGTCAACTCTTCAGCAGTAAAAGCTGCATCTAAAGTTGCAAAATCTGCAAAGCCAGCAGCAGCGAATGCTGCGTCAGTCGGAGCAAATACAGTAAACTCAGAAGTACCATTAAGGCTTGCATCTAATCCAGTCGAAGCTAGTGCTGCATTTAATATTGTGAACTCAGGAGCAGTAGCGTCATTTGCCACAGCGTCAACTATAGTTGCAATATTATCAGCAGGAAAATCTAAGATTGGAAAATCGATAATATGAACAACTCCGTTTGTTGCAAAATTATTTGCATCAGATACAGTAGCTAATCCATTAAAAACAATACCAGAAGCTGTAGATACATATACCTGCGCACCACTTTCAGCAGTTAACACAGTTTTAGTTATGTCATCTTCTACAAGAATTCCAGTAAATGTATGATTATTGATCAATGTACTTAGAAAATCTACATCAGCTTCAGCAACTGTAGAAAATCCACCACTTTCCAATGCAGTTTGCATTGCATTGTTATCTGGAACTAAATAAGTTCTTCCAGTTTCTTCAGATAATCGTGAATCTAATCCAGTTTTTACAAGTGCATCGTAATAGATCTCGACGCCACTCATTCTTCCTTCAGTAAATAGTCCTAAAGCGTCACCCGCATATTGAACATTACTAGGGCTGCTCTTATCGTCACCGCAAGCTACTGCAACGACCAATACTATTAATAATTTAAATAAATTTTTCATATAAGATCGTTTATTATTCTTCATCGACTTTGGTCAACTCAAACTTCATAAGGTTTGAAAGTACCCCATTATTTGCCCAAACTCCGTAGATAATCCACTTACCTTTTTCATCGTCATAAGAAACGAATGAAGTAGGATCAGAAGTATCAATTGGAAGTTCAAGAGCATCCCAGTTTCCTTGGCAACAAGATTGAACTAGCGTCCCTACGCTTCCAGCTCCATCATCACTGAATACAGCTCCATCTGCGTAGATTCCAGTTTTGCTACAAGTAACAAGTTTAATAGGAAGAGAACCTGTTTCACCAAACACGTCCCACAAGTCGTTAATGAAGAACTGTAATGGGTCAGTATCACTTTGAGTAACACTAGCTTCACCCTCGATACCGCAGAATCCTGGACAACTTAACAAAAAGTCAATAGTTACAGTGAAATCACCAGTCAATTGCTCTCTGTCAAAAGGACAATCGTCTTCAACTACTGTGATTGATTGCGTTGTAGCAGGTACTGCCTCAGAAAGTCCTAACTCACCTGAAGAAGTCTCTGTTAGCGTTATAGTGATGTCTTTATCACCTGTAGCTAGCTCATCATTCGCAATTACTATCGTAAAGGTTCCTCTAGATTCACCTGCAGGAATTGTTACGCTACCTTCTGAACTTAATGTTATAGTTCCAGACGCATCATCTCCTGAATCGAAGAAATCTGTAGTGTTCTTATACGTAGCTACTGTAGTAAAACTTACAGTCACTTCAGAACTAAAATCTGTTCCTGATCTTACAACTCCAACCTCAATTGAGTTATCAGAAATAATTGTAGAAGTTCCATCAGCAGACTGAGAAACATTCTGAGCTTCGTTAACAGAGCCACCATTAGCTGGGTCAAAGAAGACTTTGCTTACTGATGTTAATTGGGTATTAACCAATTCACCAGCATCCTTCTCTTCACATGATACTACGACAACTGCCAGCATCAACAAGAAGAGTATGTTATTTAATATTAATTTATATCCTTTCATGTCTAATAAATTTATTATTCGTATCCTGGGTTCTGATTAGTAATTGCAGGATTTGCATCCAATTCAAATAATGGAATTGGTAAAGTGAATTTAAATCCATCATCATTTCCTTCTGGATCGATTGTGCAATTCGCAAAAGTAGCACACTCGTCTTGCGGTCTAGATATAACAAAGTCAGCCTTAGCAGCTAATCTTTTAATATCTCTATATCTGTGACCTTCAAAAGCAAACTCAATTCTTCTTTCATTAAGAATTGCAGCGAATGCAGTCGTTTGCGTAGCAACAGAAACCGTTGTAGAAGCACCTCTTGCACCTCTTAGTTGGTTAATGTAAGTACCAACCTGTCCAAACTGATTGTTTGCTGCTGCAACCTCTGCTCTAATCATTAGCATTTCAGAAGCTCTGAAGATTTTCAAATCATTAAGAAGAGGCTGTCCACCTGATCCAGGGTACTTACCTACAGGTAGTACTTCGAAATCTGGTGCAGCAGATTCATCAATATAAACCTCTCTTCTAATGTCACCTTCTTCCATCAGTGCAAAAAGAGCTGAACTTACTACGAAGTATGGAGAACCATCAACAGTAGGATTAACAAACGCATAGTTTGCACCTGCCCATCCACCTGCGAAAGCACTACCAGTAGCACCTTGACCATCATAAGGGTCTCCTACAGCGCGCTCAAGCTTGAAAATCACTTCAGTATTGTCGGAATCATCCCACATACCTTCGAACTGATCTAAGTCAGAAATCATATAAGATTCTAATAAACTTGCAGCAGCTGCATCAGCAGTTGCATAATCCTCCGTATAAAGGGCAACTCTTGCTCTTAACGCAGTAACAAAATCCTGGCTTACTCTAGTAGGACTTGAATCAACTGTCAAAAGACCTGCAGCAGTAGTTAAATCATCGTTTATCTGAGTAACAAACTCTGCACTTGTCGCTCTTGGCAACTGCGTAGACGTCTCAGGAACAAAATTTACTAGCAACGCTGATAATGCTGAACCATCAGTATAATCAGTTGTGTAGTAAGACCATAGTTCAAATAAAGCCCAAGCACGAAGTGCGTAAGCTTCACCTAATACGTTGTTGTACGCATCAAGATCAGCTTCTTCAGGCTCAATAAGTGCCGCTGCTTCAATAACTCTATTAACCGAGTTTAATGCATCGTAATAATTCTGCCATAATGCAGATGTCACTGCAGAACCAGCGTTTACAATTCCAGAATATACTGCTTGACCTTGACCACCATTGTCAGGACCAATAGCTATTTCATCTGTAAAGTTAGATGCCCATTGAATTGAAGGAGTATAATCGAACTGATTATAAGAACCTAAAATACCAGACTCTAAATCCGTTACATCTTGGAAGGCAGCTTCAGCGCCAAGTCTTCCAACCTGTTCTATATCTATCGCCTCATTACAGCTTAGTGTAAGCGCAACGAAACCTAGAAAAATATATTTATTCATTTTCATAATTTATATCAAATTAACAGTTGATTAAAAACCTAACTCGATACCTAAAGACACTGTTCTAGGTGTTGGATAAAGTCGAGAACCGCCGAATCCTTCAACATCAAAACCTCTCCAATCAGTGAACGTAACAAGGTTTTCACCATTTACGAATACTCTTGCTCTTGTAAGGAATTGAGTTTTGTCAACCATTGACTGAGGGAAGTCGTAACCGATAGTTGCAAATCTTAGTCTTAGATAATCTGCATCTCTTAAGAATCTATCACTTCCAATGCTTCTGTTAGTAGCATTTAGTCTTGGTATATCAGTAACTCGGTTGTTAGGTGTCCAAGCTCTGTGAATATCTCTTGAGTGTCTGAACTGACCAATGTTATCAGGGCTTATGAAGCCTGCATAATCGTTGTCAAATCTGTAAACTCCAAGAGCGTAGTTAGCTTGAATTTGAACAAAGATTCCTTTGTAATCAAAGTCAATATTGATACTACCCTGGTAATCAGGAAGGTCATTTTTACCTAACCATACTCGATCATTATCTACATCAGGATTTTCTGTTACTTCTCCATCAGCAGTCAAGAATAATAGGTTACCATTTGCAGGGTTAACACCAGCGTAACGAACTGCGAAGAATTCTCTAATTGGTCCACCTACACGTCCAACACCAACTTGCTCTTCAAGTCCACCAGGGAATTCAAGAATTTCGTTTTTGTTGTAGTTACCTACAGTTCTAACAGTTAAGTTAGGTCCATTTGCATTTCTAAGGATGTCATAAGAAAGTTCAAAGTCGAAACCAGTGTTTCTCATGCTACCAAAGTTTGCATCAATGTTTGTTACTGAAGTAACTGCTGACACAGGTACACCTTGGAAAAGACCATCAGTTGTTTTCTGATAGTAATCAAACTTAGCTCTCAAACGGCTTTGGAATAATTCAGCATCTAAACCAATGTTTACTTGCTCAACTTCTTCCCATCTTAAG
>CAZWLS010000266.1:0-6044 GCA_964634415.1 uncultured Roseivirgaceae bacterium
ACCTTCTAATTTCTTTGCTAAACTCCTTTCGTTTATAATTTCCCAACAATCTGAAAGGTTTTCTACTTCAAGAAAGAGCATGGTATTTTCAACCCACTCTTTCACATAAAAGTCTTGTAAATAAAATCCGAATTCACCAATATGGAAATATGACATTTTGGGTGTAGTTACAACCTCTTGGAATCCCCATGTTTTATAGAATTCTCTAGATTGATTAAAATCTTTAGCCCCTACGAAAGTGCGAATAGATTGGACACAATTTTTCATTGGATAAGAATCGGTGACAAGCGTAAGTTCGTTTACTTTTTCATCAATTTCGAATTTCTACAAAAAAATTAATGAATAACGCATTTTAGATATTTTCGGAGATAATCCATCCTGCAGACCAACATGCTTGAAAATTGAAACCTCCCGTAAGTGCATCAATATCTAATACTTCTCCCGCGATATATAAATTCGGGTATCGCTTGCATTCAAACGTGTTTAAGTCTATTTCAGCAAGTTTAATTCCACCGGCAGTTACAAATTCATCTTTGAATGTGCTTTTGCCGGTTACCTTATACCTGCCTTGGAACAGTTCTTCTACTAGTTTGTTGATTTGCTTTTTAGAAAGATCCGCACAACTGTGATTGTCATTTATTCCACAATATTTTAGCATATTTTCCCAAAACCGTTTTGGTAGTTCAAATAGTGGATAATTAATCAGTTTTCGTTTTGGATTTATGCTTTTGTATTTGATGAGTTGTTCTCTGATTTCTTCTGATTTTAGATTCCCTGTGAAATTCACCAAAATATCAAACCGATAGTCTACAGAGGCCAAGTGATACGCTCCCCAAGCAGATAGTTTTAGGATTGCCGGACCACTCAACCCCCAATGGGTAATTAGCAACGGACCAGACTCTTCTAATTTGCTGCCCGTGACCTTAATACTAGCATTGGTGAATGAAATTCCCTGCAATTGATTTAGACGCTCATCTTTAATATTGAAGGTAAACAGTGATGGTTCTAACGCTGATAATTCAAGTCCTAAATCGGAAAGTAAATTCAAGATAGCAGGCGAGGAGCCAGTTGCAACTATTACCTTATCTGCCTTAAAATCAGAATTTGTGGTTGTTATCTTCCACTTAGATGCTATTTGTTCGATTCGCGTCATTGATTGGTTTTGTATAACCTGAACATTTAGTCGATTCGCTTCAGATAAAAAACAATCAATGATAGTTTGAGAAGAATCTGTTTTTGGAAACATCCTGTGATCGTTTTCAGCCTTTGTTTCAACACCTTTGGATTCAAGCCAACTAACCATGTCTGCAGTGGTGAATTTCTTGAAAACTTGATGCAGTTTTTTACCTCCTCTAGGATAGAAGTTGACCAATTCTGATGGTTTCGTTCGCTCATTCGTTACATTACAACGACCACCTCCAGATACTTTGACTTTACTAAGAAGTTTATTCGTTTTCTCAAGTATTGTTACTTGATAACTAGGGTTTTTTTCTGCAATATTTATTGCTGAAAAGAAACCAGCTGCACCACCTCCGATAACGATTACTTTCACAGGAGCAATTATCCGAAGATTTATAGAAAGATTCTTACCTTGTGAAATATAATTTCACTATGGCATACTGTTATTTCAATGGTTCGATTGTAGATGAATCACAGGCATCTATTTCAATACATAATTTAGGTCTTCAGCGAGGCTTCGGGATATTTGATTTGTTTCGAGGGCGAGGGGGTAGGCCAACATTCATGGAAGACCATTTAGATCGATTCTATAAATCGCAATCATTTTTGGATTTGGATATTAATATTGAAAAGGAAGAAATACGAGTTGCAGTCGGGGAGCTCCAGGAAGCTAACAATTTTGATGAATCAACTTTTCGATTAATGTTGTTAGCTGATGGGAATGAATCTGAAGAAGTGCTGAAGCCGCTTTTCTACATTACGAATTCAGATATCTCATCCCATAATAATCCATCAACAGCGAATGTTATTCTTCACGAATACCTCAGAGAATACCCTTCAATCAAGAGCATTAATTACCTAACAAGTAATCATCTTCATCGAGCAAAAAAGAAGGCACATGCGATTGATGTAGTTTACCACAGCAATGGTATTATAAGTGAGGCATCGCGGAGTAACATATTTTTGGTCAAGGATGGTGTGTTGCTAACACCTCAGACTAATATTTTGCTTGGAGTTACTCGTAAAAATATATTGTCTTTTGCCGAAGAGATATTGCCTGTGTCTGTTCAAGACGTTTCAGTAAGAATGCTATTTGAAGCAGAAGAGGTTTTTATCAGCAGTACGCTCAAAGAGGTAATGCCTATTGTGACAATTGATGGAAGAAAAGTAGGAGAAGGTCAGGCAGGTACCTACACATTAAAAATACAGCAGGCTTTTATTGACCTTCTCCAATAATATCATTCGTCTTTCAAACACTTGGATGGATTGACGTTTGCAGCTCTAAGGGCTTGAGAACTAACTGTAAGCCATGCTATTAGCAGAGATATGAGCGCTGTTCCTAAGAAGATCCAATAGCTCAGGTCGATTTTGTATGCAAAGCCTTCAAGCCATTTGCTCATAAAATAGTATGATATTGGAATTGCGATTAGAATAGATACACCAACTAACCTTGTGAAATCTTTTGATAGCATCATCACAATGTTGGTTACCGAAGCTCCTAGAACCTTTCTTATTCCAATTTCCTTCAATCTTCTTTCAGCAGTAAACGAAGCCAAACCAAATAATCCTAAGCAAGAGATTACGATAGCAAATCCAGCAAAATATGAAGAAAGAGTACCCACTCTTTGTTCAGAATCATACAATTCTTGATAGCTCTTGTCAAGGAATTCATATTCAAAGATGAATCCAGGGGAAAATGATTCATATAGTTCCTGAATTGCTCCCATAGTTTCCACTTCTCTGCCTTTTTCAAGACGAACGGCAACGTTCCATGTGTCTCTTAACCAAAAGAATGCTGGAGATACTTCTTGATGTATAGATTGGTAATGAAAATCTTCCAATACACCTATGATTTGAAGGTCATACTCATCCCATAGTCTTATGGTTTCTCCTACGGCTTCATCAGCTGTAAATCCCATTACCCTTGCTGCAGCCTCATTGATTACCATTTTGGTGCTATCCGCTCCAAATGATTTGTCGAACCACCTGCCGTTAATAAGAGTCATCCCCAGTGTCTTTTGAAATTCTTCATCAACTCTGATATTCTCAAAAAGAATCCTTTCTTCTGGTGATTTTCCTCGCCATTCTAAACCATGAGTGTTACTCATCTGGCTCACTAATGTATGGCTTGTTCCAGCGGCGTTCGCTACACCGGGTATGCGTCTCAACTCTGTAAGAAATGCTTCACTACGATCTTCAATCGATCCATCCTGGCTGAAAAAGACGACATTCTCTTGATTGTATCCCAAGTTTTTGGTGAAAGCGTATTGGGTTTGACTATAGATCACAATTACCCCAACTATCAAAATGATTGTGATAGTGAATTGAAAAATTACAAGTCCTTTTCTTGCCCATATTTCACCTGCGGAGCTTTTTATCTCTCCTTTTAGAACTTTAACAGGATTGAAATGGGTAAGATATAGCGCAGGGTAACTTCCAGCTAGAATTCCGGTTACAAAAACTGTAATCAATGATACAGTTATTAAAGCCGGAGTAGCTTGAAGAACTATGTTTTTATCTGTAATTATGTTGAACTGAGGTAGAAATAGTGCAACTAACAAGATTGCCAATACCATCGAAAAGAATGTGATCAAGATAGATTCTCCAATGAAATGTCTGATGAGCATGCTTCTATCTGCTCCAATTGCCTTTCTAACTCCCACCTCATGTGCACGCTTGGAAGCTCTCGCCGTGGAAAGATTCATGAAATTGATACAAGCGATAATTAAAATGAATACTGCAATAATGGAAAATAACCTGATGTACTCAATCCGGCCTCCATCTTGTACTCCATTTGTATAGCGACCATACAAGTATTGTTCAGAGTACTTTTTTAGAAAAAGATCAACATTACTATCGTCTTCTTTAGACTTGATATAACCTGAAATCTTTTTTGTGACCTCTGTCGGGTCTGCACCATCCGCTAAGATGGCGTATGTATGAGGTCCGTTATTACCCCAATAATTCGCCCAATCATTATGATCTAAATAGTCTTGCATTGGTAATACAAAGTCAAACACATGGGTAGAATTGGAAGTGATGTTTTCGAAAACTCCTGTGACCATAAAATCTCGATTTTCTTCGTATCTCATGGTTTTTCCAACTGCGTTATCAATACTACCGAAGAATTTTACCGCGACATCTCGCGAAATACAAATGGAGTTTTTGTCCTCAAGTACATTGTCAGGATTACCTATAAGTAGGGGGTATGTGAAAATGTTGAAATAATCTTTTCCAACATGAAAGCCATCTTCTTTGAAATACGTATTCTCCGAAGACAGTAAAAATTTCCCAATCCAGGTAGTAGTGGCAGCATATTTTATCTCAGGAAAATCTAATTTGAGATTAGGTCCCAGTATGCCAGGGGTGGAGTTAGTTGCAAATTTCTCATTCGAGTAAGTTTGGAACTCCATTACCCGATACAGGCGATCATCTTTTTCATGGAACTTGTTTACTTGAAGTTCATCTTGCACCCAGAGGTAGATGAAAAATGCACAAGACAGACCGGTAGTAAGTCCAATTAAATTTATGAGTGAGGATACCTTATGTCGTAAGAGGTTTCGAAAGGTGATTTTAAAGTAGTATTTCATAGCAGAGTTTTGTTCAAGGACACAAATGTGTGTAATAGGTTGCTTTTCATGATAGAATACTTGAAAGATATTAGATGGTTACAAGTGTTCCTCAAAGAAGAAAACAAAACTCTTATTTTGTTGTATTTACCAGGCGCTAGTTTTTGAAATGCGCCACTAATTGAATTGATTCATTGTGCGATCTATACCAATACTTGTGAATGAAAAGATTGCTTCAATAGATCTGTCCATATTGGGTACTAAATCATCCATTTCAGATTTTGTAAAAGGACTTAAAACATAGTCAACTTGTCTTCCTTTGTAAAAATCATCTCCGACTCCAAATCTAAGTCTTGGATAATTCTGTCCTCCCGTTAGTTGTTCGATGTTTTTCAAGCCATTGTGACCACCAGCAGATCCTTTTTTCTTTAACCTGATTTTGCCATAAGGGAGAGCAATGTCATCCGTGATAACTAATAGATTTTCTTTCGGGATCTTATGAGCATGTAAGTAATGGTTTACAGCTTTTCCACTCAGGTTCATATAAGTGGTCGGTTTAATTAAATGAAGTGTACGACCCTTGTGTTTAATTTCAGCAGTATAGGCGAGCTTATTCATCTCAAATTTAGCGCCTTGCTCATCTGCTAGTCTGTCTAATACAAGAAAGCCTATATTATGTCTGGTGAGCTCATATTCAGCCCCGATATTTCCTAATCCTACGATTAAATATTTCATTTTGAGCAAAAAAAATCCCGACGCGAAGGTCGGGATTAAAGTTGTGTTTTAGAAATCCATTAAGCTTCAGAAGCTTCTGCTGCTGGTGCGTCAGCTCCCTCAGCTCCTTCAGCTCCTTCTTCTCCATCACCTTCTTCTTCCTCCTCAGTTTTACCTCTAAGAGCTCTAGGTACCTCGATACCTGCTAAGGTTACTAATGGACTGTTCAGAATTTCGTATTCTCCTACTTCAAGTTCTCCTACTTTTATAGACTTACCTAGTCCAAGCTTAGAAACATCTACTTCGATGTATTCTGGCATGTTTTTAGGAAGAGCTTTAATTTGTAGGTACTTGATCTTTCTGATCAACTTACCACCTTGCTGTGTTCCAGGAGCAGTACCTACTGGGTGAACTGGGATGTTCATCTTAATAGGTGTTCCTCTAAATAGTTGCAAGAAATCAGCATGCATGATGATTTCACTAACTGGGTGAAATTGTACATCCTGAATAATGGCTTCGAACGGCTCTGGTTCTCCTTCAATTGTTAATAAAGCAAAGTGCGCTTCGTCAGTGTATACAAGG
>CAZWLS010000267.1:0-6040 GCA_964634415.1 uncultured Roseivirgaceae bacterium
GAGGTTTAGATAGGATCTATCCGTCTGTGCATAAGCAGTATGCTGAAAAAATATTGGAGAATGGAGCTGTAATTTCAGAAAGCATACCTGGCACTAAACCCGACCCGCATCTGTTTCCCGCGAGGAATAGAATAATTGCAGGAATGGCCGATGCAACAATAGTGGTTCAGGCAGCTGAAAAAGGAGGCGCTTTGATCACAGCACAAATAGCTGATTCTTACAACAGATTAGTTTTTGCTGTTCCTGGTGAGGTAGGCAACACCTATGCTGAGGGGACAAATAAACTTATTGCTTCACAACGTGCGCTGATCTATACTGGAGTTGAAGATCTTATATATCATCTCAATTGGGATATTGACGAAAATGATCAGATCAAGTCTGAACGAGATTTAGACCTAAGTGATGAAGAATATGTCATCTATCAACTACTAAATGAAATTGGATCAGCCATCGAGATTGATACGATAGCTTTTCAATCTCAAATTCCAATCAATCAAGTAGCCGCACTTCTTTTAAGTCTTGAATTTAAAAGTCTTGTGAAAAGTTTGCCGGGAAAAAAATTCCGAACGATCAATTAAATACGGAAGAGCTGAGGCTCATTGCCCTTTCGAATTCCTCCATATCCAAACCAGTCTCAATACTTTTAGAATCAAAAAAGCTTAGCATTTTTTCAGTTGCCATATTTCCAGTTAAATCATCTTTGGCCATTGGACAACCGCCAAAACCTTTGATTGCCCCATCTATTCTTCTACACCCAGAATTATATGCTGCTTCCACTTTTTCAGAGATTGTTTCTGGTGTTGAATGCAAATGCGCTCCAAACTCGATATGAGGAAATTTTGGAATCAATGTTTCGAATAACATTGAAATATTCTTTGGATTAGAAACTCCAATTGTATCGACTAAAGAGATTACTTGTACTTCCATACTATCCAATCGGTCTACAAATTCTCCAACATAGTCCATTTCATATGGATCGCTATAGGGATTGCCAAAGCCCATAGATAAGTAAACAACAAGAACTTTTTCATGATCATCTGACAGCTCTTGCATTTCAGCTAAATCATTAAAAGCATCATTAACGGAACGATTAGTATTTCGCTGCTGAAAGGTTTCAGATAAAGAAAGTGGATAACCCAAGTATCCAATTTCATCAAACTGACATGCATCTTTAGCGCCTCTGATATTAGCTATGATAGCTAAGAGCTTAGATCGAGTTTCTGAAAGATTCAACCCTGCCAACACTTCTGCTGTATCTCGCATTTGAGGAATAGCTTTAGGCGAAACAAAACTTCCAAAATCGATCGTATCAAAACCGACCTTTAGAAGCTGATTGATATAGTTAACCTTTGTCTCTGTAGGGATGAAATCATGCAAACCTTGCATGGCGTCACGCGGACATTCAATGATTTTCATTAATAGATGGGGTGTGCTGTGTTTATTTAGCTCAAAACTAAAAAAACTCTTTCGCTATCCGCTGGATCGCATCCGATTTCCCCATACTATAAAAATGGAGTACTGGCACACCAGCCTCGATCAACTCTCGAGATTGTTGAATTCCCCATTCTATCCCAAGTTCTTTGACCGCCGCATTGTCTTTACATTTCCCAATTTCTTGCTCTAGTTCATCTGGAAGATCAATTTTAAAAATCTTAGGAAGCATTGTGAGGTGGCTCTTGGTTGCAACAGGTTTTAATCCTGGAATGATAGGAATATCTATTCCAATTGCTTTGCAATCCTCCACAAACTTGAAGTAAGCTTTATTATCATAAAACATTTGAGTGACAATATATTCAGCGCCAAGTTCCACTTTCTTCTTCAACCATTTAAGGTCAAAGTTCATGTTAGGTGCTTCGAAATGCTTCTCCGGGTATCCTGCTACGCCTACACAAAAATCTGTAGGTATGGCATTTTGAAGCTCCTCATCGATGTATTCACCTTGATTCATGGAGGAAATTTGCTCAACCAACTCAGAGGCAAAGGCATTACCATCAGGCTCTGGCACAAATGCCGGTTCGGACTTTATATTATCACCTCGAAGTGCTAGTACATTATCAATACCCAGAAAGTTTAAATCTATAAGTGCATTTTCTGTTTCCTCCCTTGAAAATCCACCGCAAATGATATGAGGGATTGCATCAATTTCATAGTGATTCTGAATAGCTGCGCAAATCCCAACAGTGCCGGGCCTTTTCTTAATGCTTCGCTTTTCTAGCAAGCCATTTTCACGTTCTTTATAAACATACTCCTCTCTGTGATAGGTAACATCTATAAATGGAGGCTTAAATTCCATTAATGGATCTATTTGATCAAAAAGATTTTTTATGCTATCTCCCTTCTTGGGCGGAATTATCTCCAAAGAAAACAATGTGCTTTTAGCACTTTTTATATGCTCTGTTACTTTCATTCTAAATTTTTTATCCGCTGTAATTAAGATTTGGAGCCAGCCATTTTTCAACTTCTGACACAGTCATTTGTTTTCGCTTTGCATAATCCTCTACTTGATCCTTACTAATTTTTCCTAAACCAAAGTATTTTGATTCTGGGTGTGAAAAATAAAATCCACTTACAGAGGATGCCGGGTACATAGCAAATGATTCTGTTAGTTCTATTCCCGTATTCTTCTCAACATTTAAAAGATCAAAAAGTATTCTCTTTTCGGTATGATCTGGACATGCGGGATAGCCTGGAGCCGGACGAATTCCAACGTATTTCTCTTTGATCAATTCATCGTTTGAAAAGCTCTCGTCATTAGCGTAACCCCATAGTTCTTTTCTAACTTTCTCGTGCATCAATTCTGCAAAAGCCTCGGCTAATCTATCTGCTAGAGCCTTTACCATGATTTCCTTATAATCGTCATGTTCCGCCTTATATCTTTCAATGAGTTTCTCAATACCAATTCCAGATGTAACCGCGAATCCACCTATATAATCTTGTTGATTAGGATTTATAAAATCAGCCAATGAAAGGTTCGGAACTCCTGAGGCCTTCTTACCCTGTTGTCTCAGAAAATGAAATTCGAAATTCTTACCGTCTGAATCTACAATTACATCATCCTCATTTCTCGTCGCGGGATAAAGTCCAACTACTCCTTTTGCCTTTAGTAATTTTTTATCTACAATATCGTCAAGCATTTGCTGTGCGTCAGCAAATAACTTTTTAGCTTCGTCTCCAACAACATCATGATCTAAAATTGCGGGATATTTACCCTTCAACATCCAAGTGGAAAAGAAGGGAGTCCAATCAATATATTTTCTTATCTCAGCAAGGTTGAAATCATCGTATACAGTAATTCCCAGGTTGCGTGGTTCGATCGAAATTGATTCCCAATTAGGTTTCATTTGATTTTTCTTGGCATCCTCTAAAGAGATATAGTTTTTCGTTTCTATTCGATTCGCATGGGACTCCGCTAGTTCAGCATATTCGGTTTTAATCATCTCGCTAAACTCAGGCGCTCGATCACTTAGAAGGTTTGTTGATACCCCTACACTTTTGGATGCATCTAATACGTGCACAACCGTTTTATCATACTTTGGAGCTATTTTAACGGCTGTATGGATTCGAGAAGTGGTTGCGCCTCCAATCAACAGAGGAGTGTCCATTTTCCTTCGGTTCATTTCTTCTGCCACACCAACCATTTCATCGAGCGAAGGGGTAATAAGACCGCTTAGACCGATTATATCTGCCCCAACTTCTTGTGCCCTATCAAGGATTTTATCCGCAGGCACCATCACACCCATATCTTCTATATCGAAATTATTGCACGCCATTACCACACCGACAATATTTTTCCCAATGTCATGCACATCTCCTTTTACTGTCGCTAGTAATATTTTGCCTTTCGTACTACCACTCGCTTTCTCTTTTTCTAAATAAGGCGTGAGGAATGCGACAGATTTTTTCATAACCCTGGCACTTTTTACTACTTGGGGTAAAAACATCTTACCACTACCAAATAAATCCCCAACGATATTCATCCCATCCATGAGTGGACCCTCAATAACCTTGAGAGGCCTTTCATATTTTAGTCTTGCCTCCTCAGTGTCCTCATCAATAAAATCTAAAATACCTTTCACTAAGGCATGTGAGAGGCGTTTTTCAACTGAAGAATCACGCCACCCTAAATCTTCAACCTTCTTCTTTCCAGAGCCCTTGACATTCTCGGCAAACGAGAGAAGACGTTCGGTAGCATCAGATCTACGGTTAAGTAAAACATCCTCAACATGTTCCAGCAAGTCTTTTGGAATCTCATCATACACTTCAATCATCCCTGCATTTACGATTCCCATATCCATACCTGAGTTGATACCATGAAAAAGAAAAGCCGAATGCATAGCCTCTCTTACGATGTTGTTGCCTCTAAATGAAAATGATACATTACTTACTCCTCCACTCACTTTGGCACCTGGGAGATTTTCCTTTATCCATTTGGTAGCATTAAAAAAATCTAATGCATTATTGTTGTGCTCCTCTATTCCAGTTGCTACTGGAAATATATTGGGGTCAAAAATGATATCCTGAGGTGGAAAGCCAACTTTATCAACGAGCACTCGATAGCTTCTTTCACAAATTTCAATTCTTCGATCATAACTATCGGCCTGCCCGTGTTCATCGAACGCCATTACAACAACAGCTGCGCCATAACGCTTAACCTTTTTTGCCTGATCGATGAATTCTTCCTCCCCTCCTTTTAGACTTATAGAGTTAACAACCCCCTTACCTTGTACACATTGAAGTCCTGCTTCGATAATCTCCCATTTGGACGAATCAATCATTATAGGAATTCGGGCAATTTCAGGCTCTGAAGCTACAAGATTCAAAAACTTAATCATCGCGGCTTTGCCATCCAGCATACCTTCATCCATATTGACATCCAATATCTGAGCCCCACCTCTTACTTGATCGAGTGCTACTTCAAGGGCTTCATCATATTTATCTTCTGCAATTAATCTTGCAAACCTTCTTGAGCCAGTAACATTAGTTCTCTCTCCAACATTTACAAAGTTGGTATACTCATTAATGACTAATGGTTCTAGTCCTGATAATATTAATGGCTTCAAACTACCGCCTCCTTTCTTCTTGGCACATACTTGGACGCTAGATCTGCTATCGCTGAAATGTGATCCGGAGTAGTACCACAGCACCCTCCCACAATATTGACCAAACCATCATCAAGGAATTGTTTTATTTGATCTGCCATCATTTCCGGAGTTTCATCATACTGGCCAAATTCATTGGGCAAGCCTGCATTTGGATGGGCGCTAACCATAAACTCTGATTTTTCGGATAGTACCTTTAAATAAGGTCTTAGTTGAGAAGCACCTAAGGCACAATTTAGACCTACGCTCAATAAGTCCATGTGAGATATGGAAATAAGAAATGCCTCCGTCGTTTGCCCAGAAAGCGTCCTTCCCGAAGCATCAGTTATTGTGCCTGAAACCATAACTGGCATCTCAATTTTTCGGTCATCTTTAATTTCTTCAATTGCAAATAAGGCAGCTTTGGCATTTAATGTATCAAAGACAGTTTCAACCAAAAGCATATCAACTCCGCCATCTATCAGTGCCTCAGCTTGCTGTCTATACGCAACTTTTAATTCATCAAAAGTTATGGCTCTAAAGCCAGGATCATTTACATCTGGCGAAAGAGAGGCCGTTCGATTCGTGGGACCCATTGCCCCAGCTACAAATCGAGGTTTATCTAGTTCATTTTGAGAAAATTCATCAGCTACTTCTCTCGCAATCTTTGCTGATTCATAATTAATATCATAAACTAAATCTTCAAGTCCATAATCTGCCTGCGCGATTGTAGTACCTGAAAATGTATTGGTTTCCGCAATGTCTGCACCTGCTGAAAAATACGCTGAATGTATTTCTTTTATTATATCTGGTCTGGTAATCGAGAGCAGGTCATTATTCCCTTTCAAAGGTTTTTTATGACTCTTAAGACTTGCATTTCGAAAATCTTCCTCCCCCAGTTTATAGCGTTGAATCATGGTCCCCATAGCACCGTCTAAAAATACAATTTTATTTTTAAGTAA
>CAZWLS010000268.1:0-5998 GCA_964634415.1 uncultured Roseivirgaceae bacterium
AGTTCTCACCCATCCTTTTACACATAATTCTTGTTCCGATTTTCCATCGTTAAGAATTTGCCTGATTTTTGTTCTTCTAATTTTATCCACCTTGATTAAATATTTGCGCGGCAAAAGTAACGAATGTGATATTTTTGACATATTAGGATTTAAATAATGCAAAAACTCTCTTTAACTCAATCTTTACAACAGAAGCTGTCTCCTCAGCAGATTCAGTTCATAAAACTTCTGCAAGTACCCACCGCAGAACTAGAAGCTCGTGTTGAAGAAGAATTGGAGGTAAACCCAGCTCTGGAAGAAGGAAAGGAAGAGAAAGAGTCTGAAGATCAAAATGATGATTACGAAGAGGATTTTGAGAATCCTGCAGAAAGTATAGAAGACTACTTGCAGGATGATTATGCTGGATATAAGATGCAAGGAGATGGTCGAAATCCAGATGAAGAAGATAAAGAGTCTCCGATCTCGGTCGGTAAGAGTTTGCATGAACACTTAATCTCTCAGCTAGGCTACTTAAAACTTGATGAAAGACAAGAGATTCTTGGCAAGCAACTAATTGGCAGCATTGACTCGGATGGATATATTCGTCGAGAACTCGAGGCTATAGTTAACGATCTAGCTTTTTCTCAGGGAGTTGAAACTGACGAAGAAGAGTTGGAAGACCTGCTGTACAAAATTCAAAATTTTGATCCTGCAGGAGTTGGAGCAAGAAGTCTTCAGGAGTGCCTTTCTCTTCAGCTGGAAAGAAAAGATGATGATAGCGAGACAGTTCAGATTGCAAGACGCATTATAGACTCATGTTTTAATGAGTTTTCAAAGAAGCATTACGAAAAGATTTCGAGAAAACTAAGCCTTACGGATGAAGACTTGCTAAGAGAGGCGATATATTTAATTACTAAGCTCAATCCCAAGCCTGGAGGCACAGGAGATGAAGTTGCAAAAACTCAATATGTCATTCCTGACTTCATCCTTACCAACAATGATGACAAACTAGAGCTTTCGCTAAATTCCAGGAACGCTCCACAGTTGAAAGTCAGTCGATCGTACTCCGAAATGTTGCAGGCGTATGATAAAAGTGATAAAAAAGATAAGAAGCTTAAAGAGACCGTTTCATTTATCAAGCAGAAGTTAGATTCTGCAAAGTGGTTTATAGATGCTATTCGTCAAAGACAGCAGACGCTGCTAAACACTATGCAAGCTATTATTGACTTCCAGTATGATTACTTTCTAGAAGGGGATGAGAGTAAGTTGAAACCAATGATACTGAAAGATATTGCTGAGAAAATTAACATGGATATTTCCACGGTTTCAAGAGTGGCTAGTAGCAAAGCTGTTCAAACAGAGTTCGGAGTATTTCCTCTCAAATACTTCTTTTCAGAAGGTATTTCAACAGAATCTGGTGAGGATGTAAGTAGCAGAGAAGTAAAGAACAAGCTCAAATCATTCATTGATGAAGAGGATAAATCAAAGCCTCTTTCCGATGAAAAGCTTGAAAAGGCATTAAAAGAATGTGGCTATAATATCGCAAGAAGAACAGTTGCAAAATATAGGGAGCAATTAAACATACCTGTGGCGCGCCTCAGAAAAGAGCTTTGAAAATCCTAATGAAGATGATATCGGTGGTATGCCACCCATTGCTCATGGCGACCTATTTAAGCTATGTGCTTTTCAATCAGGCTCCTGAATTGTTTCCTCGTGTTATACCTCAAGCGGTCTCTCAATTTGTATTGGTTATCTTCATTACAACCTGCGTCATGCCCGCATTGAGTATCTTTTTGTTAAAGACGTTTTCTTTCATTTCCAATCTAGAGTTAACGAATAGAAAAGAACGTATTAAGCCATTCATCTTTATTGCGTTTTATTATGCCGCATCGTCCTATTTATTCTTAGTAAAATTAGAAATGGGACCGGTATTCATGACAGTAATGATTGGCGTTACTGTATTGATAATTCTACTTTCAATAATTACTGCTTGGTTTAAAATAAGCATTCATGCTGCTGCCATATGGAGTGGAGTAGGCTTTGTAAGCGCACTTATCATCACCATGGGCATTAATCTAGGTTGGCATTTTTATGCATTAATTGTGGCTGCTGGATTAACAGGAACCAGCAGGTTGCATCTTGGGTATCATCAACCAAAAGAAGTATGGTCAGGCGCCATGCTCGGATTCTGGTATAGCTTTCTGATTATGCTATGGTTTATTTAAAACCCAGTTAGATTAATTCCAACAGTAGTCATTACAGGATTGGATCCATCAGGGAAGGCATCATTGAATACATCAGAAACGTATCTTTTATAGAAAACATGTACTCCTCTAAAACCGGCTCGGATTTGATATCCATATCTAAATGAATTCAAATTGAATTTACCACTGATTTTTTGTTTCACTTTTTCTCCATTGAGATCATATTTCCATTTGGTATGAGCATTGAGTCTAAGTCCAACAATTCCTCCTACACCAAGAAACAGTCCCTCCCCATCTTCTGTACCAAATGGATGAAATCTAAATTCCACTGGAATATCCAGATAAGTCATCGCAAGTTTATTCTTACTAAAGCTGCCATCTGGAAGAGATGTTATCGCTACAGACACCAATGAATCCAAATCATTACTTGCATCTGGTCCATCAACGAATGTATCGCTTGTAAGGCTTACAGTATCTCCTAAGCTCATTTTTTCTAAGCCGAGACCTATCCCATAGTTAAGCGAAAATTTGCGACTAAAGGCCTTTCTTTTTGTATAATAAATAGCAATTGATTTGGCAGACCAATTTCTTCTCTCAAGTGCACCTGGCATGGATGACCATACATTAAAACCAACGTCCACCATTACCTCTCCTGGAATATCTGGTCGCTTCAATTCTTTTTCCTCTTGTGCTAACGCACTCGTTACTAACAAAACAAGTAGTACTCCAAATATATATTTCATGTTTTTTATCATATCTCCACAAAGAAGAGGCTTTTTCCCGTTTTTAGTTCTTAACGAATGTTAAATGATTCAAAGCCTTACCTAGAAAAATTTCGGCAAAGATAGAATCATGGAGCAGTAACGAAAATTTTAATGCATAATTGTTAGTTTTGCGCTCCCAAAGGACTCGTAGCACAACTGGATAATGCACCTGGTTACGGCCCAGGAGATTGGGGGTTCGAATCCCTCCGAGTTCACTTAAAGCCTAGCATATGCTAGGCTTTTTAAGTATTTCTCCTCACCAGGATTTAAAATCCAACTCGATAATAACATTTTTATCGATTTTCCCTCATCACTTCGGGGGCAGAATGCTAATATTGTGGGGAAAGAAAATCATTCTTTATGCCAAGATCCACCAGAACGATTACCCGCATAGTTACCTATTTATGCTTTACTGTATTATCACTTTCTAATTATGGACAAATTTCATTATTAGATATAGGTGACATTTCCGCAATTACACCGGATCAAATACAGCTAATTCAAACAAAATTGAAAGCGAGAGGATTATCTACGTCAGATCTTGAAATTCTTGCAAGAGCGCAAGGCCTAACTGAAGATCAAATCTCTCAGCTCACACAATTATTAGATGCTTCAGAACAGGCAGTCCTCACATCTAGCTCTGAAGATGTTCCGACAATAGTTAAGGAAGGAGATGAAATTGACGCTATCAATCAATCAAATGAAATCACACCGATCGTTGTAAAAGAAGATAGCATCAAGATTTTTGGAATGGATCTCTTCACGAATTCTAGATCAAGCTTTGAACCAAGACTTGACGTGCCTACACCTGCTGATTACACATTAGGACCCGGTGATGAGCTATTGTTGGATTTTTGGGGCTCAACTCAACAGTTTTTCGATTTGGTTGTAGGAGATGAAGGAACGGTCAGACCAAAAGGTGTCAGACCAATTTATGTTTCTGGATTAACGATAAGTGAGGCTGAGAAAAAAATCATTAGTAGAATGTCTCAGTACTATTCAGGTTTGGTTGGATACGGAGGAAATCCCCCTACAATTAACTATGAACTTGGACTTACTCGTATCCGCTTGGTTGAAGTACAAGTAGTTGGTAGTGTAAGAAATCCCGGAACATATTCACTTTCTTCACTGGCGACTGCCTTTACAGCGGTAGAAGCTGCGGGAGGACCTAATGAAGATGGAACTTTTCGAAAGATAAAGGTCATCCGTGAAAACCAAGATGTGAGTGCAATTGATCTTTATGGCTATCTACTGGAAGGCAAAAGGAATGGAGACATCAGAATTCAAAGCGGTGATGTCATCCTTGTTAAAGACACAGATGTAACCGTCAATATTGAAGGAGATATAAGACGACCGGCAAGATTTGAGATGGTTGAAAGTGAGACTTTAGCAGATTTGATTGATTATGCCGGAGGGTTTGCCGCAACTGCATTTAAGGGGGATATTTTTATTGAGAGATATGGTGAAAATAACCTCGAGCTCCTAGAAGTTTCGAAAGGAGATTACTCAAATTTTCAATTACAAAATGGTGATAAAATCCGAGTAGGAAAAATTCTATCGAAATTCTCGAATAAAATTTCGATCACAGGCGCAGTAGAGAGACCAGGTGATTATCAACTTATGGAGGGAATGAAGTTGGCAGACTTACTGGATAAAGCAGTATTGAGAGGTGATGCCGCTATGAATGCTATTTCTTTATATAGAATTAGAGCTGATTATTCTCAAGAGGTATTATCCATTTCAGATAATGAATCGGTAATTCTTGAGCCTAATGATATCATTTCGGTTCCATCTAGCTACGATCTGGAGGGCGAGGCTGTAGTTTCGGTATTAGGTGAAGTTCATAGTCCTGGAATTTATCCGTATTTTAAAAATATGACCCTTCAAGACTTAGTTCTTTTGGCTCAAGGTTCAACCCGTTTTGCAGGTCAACTTGTAGAGGTACTTCGATTAAATTCCAATGGAGTAGATTTCGATTTGCTTAATTGGAATTTTACTGAGAACGCAAGAAATGAGATTTTACCTAGTGATAAAGTTTACATTAGGGTGAATGATACCAGAAATTTAGATGCTGAAGTTACACTCGAAGGAGAAGTTAGGTATCCGGGAACGTACTACATATCTAAAAAAGATGAGACACTAAAAGACGTCATACTTCGAGCAGGAGGGCCTACAGAATATGCAGATCTTCAAGCTGCCATTTTGATACGAAAACCATTACTATCAAAAAGAAATCTAAACAGATATGAAGTAAATGAAGAAGTTCTCAAGGAATTGAGAGGTAAAATACTCGCAGGATCATTTAGCGATCGGGAAGAAGTAAAATCTGAGTTACTTGAAAGAGTAAAGACGTTGGAAGGAAAGTCCAGAACCGATAACACCGTAGATTATCAAGGTCAATTAATTAAGTATAACTCTGTTTTGGATCTCTCATATGATCCGGATAAAGAAATCACTGAGGACCTAAAAACTCAAGAGCCAGTTATTATTGATCTCTATTCTATCCTTGAGGAAAAAGATGACAATTCTAATTTAATACTTAGACCAGGAGATGTGATATCAGTACCAATTAAGCAGGAAACAGTTAAAGTGGTCGGTGAGGTGGTTGCTACGCTGGCTATACCTTATGAAGGCGGAAAAAAAGCGAAGTATTACATTAAAAAAGCTGGAGGTTTTACCGAAGGAGCAAATAAGAAGAGAAGTTACGTTCAACTACCCAACGGTGAGAGAAGGAGAATAAAGAATTTCTTAGGAATAGGGATTTACCCAAAGGTATCTCCAGGTTCAACTGTTGTCATCATTCAGAAACAACCTAAGAATCCTGCCAATGTACAAGGCATCATCGCCTCTGCAAGTGCCATGGCTTCTCTTATTCTTGTAATTGATAGAATTTTAAATTGACATTTATAAGATGGAAAAACCTGTAAATGATGAATTAGGGTTCTCAGACATTATTGAACCATTAATAAAAGGCTGGAAGACACTCGTCTTAGCTATTGCTATTGGTTCAATATCAATAGCTAAGACGAGTGTCTTCCAGCCTTTTATTAA
>CAZWLS010000269.1:0-5661 GCA_964634415.1 uncultured Roseivirgaceae bacterium
AAAAGACTTTCATTATCAGTCATTGCACCAAGAGATACGACCGTTACTTTTAGCAGTTATGCCGCAAGCAGCAGGGCATATAATCGTAAAACTAGAAGGGCAGCAGTTCGGAAGAACAATTGAAGAAATAGAAAGGGTTTACAATGAGAACATAGAAACAGAGTTGCCTTTTGAATACCATTTTCTTGATGAAGAACTTGCCTCACTCTACAAACAAGAAGAGCGAACTTTATCGATTTTCTCAATATTTTCAATGATTGCACTCATTTTAGCCAGCCTTGGATTACTTGGAATGGCTATTGCCATTTTAAATCAAAGAGTGAAAGAAGTGGGAATGAGAAAAATAATGGGCGCAACTTCTGGACAGATCATTAAGTTGATATTGGGCCAATTTGTTAAGCTGGTGGCTATCGCATCATTAATAGGGTTGCCGCTTTCTTACGTACTTATGCAAAACTGGATTACTGAATTTTCATATCAGGCACCCGTAAGTTTTACACCGTTCGCGATATCCATACTGGTCTTAATATTTGTTGCTTTGCTGAGTGTCGTTTCTTCCGTTACCAAGATTTCATTTTCAAATCCTGTAGATTCATTGAGGCATGAATAAGGTAAATTAATCAGTGGGCAGAGCCACTTTCTTCATTCGAATCTGGCTCTGTTCACCGATTTCTGTCCAGGCAAAGTAGAGCGAACCGTTATGAAATTCCATTTGAGGAAATCCACTGCCTCGCTCCATCGAGATTTCACTTACCACATAGACAGGAGACATAGTCCCATTAATAGTTACAGATCGATATTTGATTGCTGGTTTATCACCTCCATCAAGCCAGCTTACTATTGCTTTTTCCTCGCTAATCATCACAATGTCAGTTCTACCAACGGGTGCGGTATTATCCAATTCCATTGCTTCTTGAAATTCAGATCCTGACTTGAATACAACTTTAATTTTTGGTCGATTTAAAGCTGCTGTATACCAAGCAACAGCAACAGTGTTGTCATAGCTTGCCATTCTTGGCCCATTCACAGGGCATCCGGTAATGTTCCAGCTATCTTGTGAGATGAGCTTTGGAGTACTCCATTGCTCGTTCGTTTTTGATACGTATGCCATGTCACGTACTTCATCAACAGAACGATCTCGATAAACGAAGATTGGACCATCTTTAGTCATCACACCACTGGTTTGGCAACAATCACAAATTCGATTGTCCAATTCGAACGCATTCATGATATTTCCTTTTAGGTCTACTAAGGCAGTTCTTAATGTCATAGCCCCAGAACCTCCATGATGATTATGATCGTTATTTGCAGTATTTCTACCGTCTAGCCATGCTACATTGAAAGTTCCGTCATCGACTGGTAGCATAGTCACAAAACCATGCTCAGTTGGAGTGCCATCGTCATGTGGGATTATTGGAGTTGACCAGTTGGCTGAATCTTTGGCCTTTATGACAAGATTTACGTCATACGAATAAGTGCTTTCTGAACTTTTTGCTAGGTAATGAGCCAACTTATTTCCAACGCTATCGATTGCAATCATCGGGTAGTCTGCCCAATTAACAAACCAGTCTGTACCTTGAGAAATAAGTTCTGGTTCTGACCAATTATCTGAATTTAATATAGCGTATTTAAAGAGAGCTTGATTCGAATCAAGCTTTTCTACCCAACTAAGATATAGTTGATCATCATTTCCTTTAATTAGATATGGAAGGCTTGAATTTAACCCTGATGGGTTAGCAAAGTTATCAGCTTTAAGAGGTTGTTCTTCTTTAGGCTGTTTGCAAAAATTGAATACTATCAGTAGTAGGAAATATTGCCATTTCATTCAATCGAAATTACAACATCTTCCAGATCAATTAGTGAAAGTTGCGTCAGTTTACCTTCCATGTAGGCTTTATCTATCTCGGCAAGCGGCACGCTATCCTTGATTGAAGGCTTAAGGTTTTTGTAATCTTGAATAGTTATGCCACTCACTTTTCTACTGTTATATGCTACCCTAAATCGGATCCCCTTACCGTCTTCTTCGTTGTAGCTATAGGCTAAATAGTCCATGCTGTAATCTTCCACATCAAACCAATAATAGAATACATCCTCAAAATCTTCACCTCCACCTTCAGCATTAAAAGTGACTTTGATTTTGTGATAGTTCTGTTCACCAATTTTGACTGTACCAATAAGCTCTTTATTAACAGCCTGATCATTTAAAGAGGAGGGGAGAAAGGCAAAGTAGATCACAGAGTTTACAGATGCCGTATAGGCATTTCTCTTTTCATCTGTAATTGTTGTCTCTTCATTATTTATATAACGTGTCAAACCTTCGTTAGTCAACACATCTTTGACCTCATTTCCGAGGCTGTCTAGTTGGGTTCTGGCGAACGAAAATTTGCCGGATTCTGATTGATACTCGTACTGAATGTTTCTAAAAACGAATGTAGCTGAAGCATTATTCAGCAAATCAGTTTGTGATGCAGCAATAGCTTTGTCTACTATTTGTTGTGAGGTAAGCGGATCTGTGCCACAAGACCACAGGAATGCTGTGAGTACAATAAATTTTTTCATTGAACTTGCAAACGTAAGACTATCTACCAAAGGTTTGTCGCAGAGACGGCAAATGAGTGACTAAGCGGTCTGCTGACGCTCCTTTGCTTGTTGCATCATGTCAGTGATGTTACTGTTTAGTTTATTCACCAAGCTATCGATTCCTTCTTCCTTATCTTCGTCGAGCAGCTCTACGTGATTTAGGAATAGTGTTATCTGTTTTGAAAGCTCTGTTTTCCAAACAACCACTTGAGGTGTCTCACTTTTATTGTCGTCAGTAATCTTTTCATGATATACTTCATTGAATTGATCATGTGCGTTTAGCATTTCCTCTAGGAGGTCTGCTACTCCCGCATGTGAAATTTCCGTAGCGCATCTATTAAGATCTTCAACAAGACTTCTCATCGCTTCACTTTGCGCGATATATCCAAGATTATATAAACTGAATCCCCTCTTACGGACAATTTCTACAAGTTTTTCGCCCGCTTGCTTTATACCTGGTTCTGTACGGTATGATGCTGAAAGAACGCCATATTTAAACGCCTGAAATGCATCATCTCTGACTAAGTCTGCCTGCTGTACTCTTGAGGCATATACGTTAGAAAGGCTTTCATTGAGCGCATCGGATAAAACATTGGAAGCTTCCGTGGTCTTCTTTATCCGATTTTCTAAAGTTGATTTTAAAGGGGAAGAATTGACCGATTGGATTAGCCTTTCAGCCAAAACGACTAATTCTTCTGATGTAAGTAGTGAGTGGGAAAATTGTTTCAGCATAGTTCGTGGTAATAGGTTTTGAGCTAGCAAGAAAGTCTCTTCTTTTGAGACTTGAAACTAAACTTCGATAAGGCTCTTGATATTTCGGATGTAACTACTCAATACAGGTTTTCTTGTATGGAATATTAATTCCTACAAACTCTTTCCATTCATCCTGGGTCATGTTTCGGCTTACAAGCTCGCAGATACGCTTTGCAAAAAAGCTAGGGTCAACAGGCCAGGTTCTAATGTAGTCGTCTCCGCCTCCAGTGATGACTTGCCTGCCTGATGGATCAAAGCTTCCGGTAAATACCCATGCTTTGTGATCATCTAGGATGATTGGCAGTCTTCTCGAATCATTTAAATCCCATATTCGGGCGGTGCCATCTCGACTAGTAGTGAGGAGAAGATCCCCCATAGGATTAAATTGAATATCTGTTACGGTACTCTGGTGTCCATAGATAATTCTTTTAAGCTCTTTTTTCTTTACATCCCAAAGTATTACATCACCTCGATCTCTGCCTATTGCCAAAATTTCCCCACTTGGACTCATGTCAAGACAATTGATAGAAAATGTGCCCAATTCATATCCGAAGTAAGACTGTTCTCGCCAATTTTTCATGATGTCTTCTATTGGACTTTCTTTCACATCATAAGGCCTTTGCCAGGCCTCTAAGACTCCTTGTTCTGTACCGGCATAAACGGTTCCATCATTTTCGTCAACTTTAAGCTGATTTACTTTCAGTGCTGTTTTTCCTACTGTATCAGATTTGGAATCGAATCCTTTGAGTAGTAATTCACCAGACTTAGTTACACTTAAATACTTGCGTTCTCCGGGAAGAAAGGTTGCAGTTTGAACAGGTATGGGATCTTCTATAACAGATATATCACCCTTAATATCCTTATCTGTGGAGATTAGAGCTAAACCTTCCTGGTAAAAAATGGCCATCAATACTTTACCATCTCTCGACATTTCTATTGATTGAATAATCTTGTCTGACTCATATACAGTCTCCGGAATTCCAGTAGGTTGACTTAGATCCCATTTTAAAACACGACCATCTGCTGACGACGAATAATAGTAATTCGGATCTTCACCAAATACGACTGAAGTGACTCGATTGGAATGGAATCCCACTTGATTGTAAGCCCGATTTCTTATTGAATCATAGCCGAGATACTTATTTGCCTCATAAAGCGCCGTATATACATTGAGGTGTGAAACATATGGTTCAACGTTACCTGTTTTCCAAAATTTGTATGCTTGTTGTGCAATTAGGGCTTTCAGATCTGTTAAATACCCCGGCATCACAATTGATCTTTGCGACATGGACATGACCAACTCAGTGAGTTTTGGATCATTATCTGCTTTTTCTTGACCTTTCGATAGGTGAAAAATGAGTAGAAAAATTGTGGTGGTAACTATACATCGCATAGTATAAATTTAGGAAAAGTGAATTAGTTGCTCATTAGCCACATGTTAAATAACACCCATCTTCTTCATGATAAAGCTTGCACTTTTATTCTGACAAACACCATCTCTCAGCTTGTAATCAAATACCAATTCATCATCAATTATCTCTACTTCGAATCGCTTATTGGTCAATACATTAGGGTATTCTTTGGTGACATTGCAAACTTCTAAATCATGCGTGGCTATTCCCCCATAAACTTTCTTAGTAGCCATTTTCTTTATGACTTCAATAGTTCCATTCCGTTTATCATCTGAATTGGTCCCTCGCAATATTTCATCAAGAAGGATGAAACAAGGACTCTTATCCAGGCGATTCATTATGTACTTAAGGCGCTTTACTTCTGCATAAAAATAGGATTCACTATCAGTCAGCGAATCAGACAGTCGCATTGAAACCAACACCGGTAGCGGATGTACTGAAGCATTGGAAGAAAATATTGGTGCACCTATTCCGGCAAGCACCAAGTTCACTCCAAGAGTCCTGAGAAAGGTACTCTTGCCAGACATGTTTGATCCTGTTAGTATGAAAAATGATTCAGGGTTGAAATCAATCGAATTAGTGACTGTTTTTTTATTAAGAATTAACGGATGTCCAAGGTCTTCAAACTTGATTTCATATGCTTGGTTAATTTCAGGAAATGTGAATTGTGGATTGTTGAAACTAAAATTTGCCAGGCTACTGTATTTTTCAAACGCTCCAATTACCTCAAGCCATTCTTCGATGTGTATCGCATACTTTCTTCTCCAATTGGAGAGACCGCGCAAAACATGGAAGTGGTAGAGGAGTATTCCATTCAAAAGAGGAGAAGCAAATACATTAGTTACATGCTCCAATCTTCCAAAAAGCAGTGAGAGGTCATGAATGCTTGCACTCGCTTTATGTTGGTTCTCCAACA
>CAZWLS010000269.1:5679-5964 GCA_964634415.1 uncultured Roseivirgaceae bacterium
ACCTTTTCGATGAGAATTTAGTGTTTTCAATTTGCTTAAAAAGCAGCGAGTATTGCTGTAATACTTGCTCAATTTTAGTAGAAGTGATAAGCTCTCTCTTTATCGACTTAAACTGACTGCCTACTATCGCCAGGTTGACTAGAGAGAGGAGAAAGCTGATTCTTCCTGCTATTTCGTAAGGAGAAAAGAAGTAAAAAGCCAATGCAATGATTACCATAGAAGGTGCGAGAAACGCGAGAAACTTCTGAGCACCCGAAAATTTTGCAGGCTTCATCTTGGACCATT
>CAZWLS010000270.1:0-5957 GCA_964634415.1 uncultured Roseivirgaceae bacterium
TATAAAGCTTGTGTAACATATGTTACGTTTTCTTATTCGTTTGTAAAGTCACCTTTCTATATGGATCTTTTGCTTTGGTTAAAGCATTCTCCACCGCTTCGGTTAAACTCAAAAACAAATTCTCTTTACCTATTATTTTGGTTAATCCTGTTTGTTTCATCGTATCTCTTACAGGACCAATAATGTCACATAAAACCAGCCTCACTCCTTTCTGGTTCAATTCATTTAAAAGTTCATGGAGGCCCTCTGAGGCAGTTGCGTCCAGATGACTAACTGGACCTGCGTCAATAATAATTTCTTGAATTTTTGGATCCTCTTCTGCCATACCTTGGATATAATCCCGAATACCTTGAATGTTAATGAAATTGAGAGGTGCATCTATTCGAAGGATGGCCAGTTCTTCCCATATTTCAAGCCCTTCGAATCGCGTAATATTTCTAAACTCATGATGCCCTTTTATGCGGCCAAGACGTGCGATGTGGGGATAGGCGGCTTTATAAAGAAACAGTAAAATAGAAAGGACAATTCCAGTGACGATGCCAATCACCATTCCGATGTTTAAAGTCACCAAAAAAGTAAATAGGAGTACCAGAAATTCATTTTTACTGTCTTTCCAGAGCCTTTTCATATAGGAAAAGTCAAACAGTCCACTTACAGCTACCATAACTATGGATGCTAGGATGGCATGCGGTAAATAGTAAAAAAGTGGTGTCAGAAACATTAAGGTTATAGCCACCAGGATAGCACTAATGATGGATGAAAGTTGTGTATTAGCACCTGCTTGATGATTAACAGCTGATCTGGAAAATCCTCCTGTTACCGGATATGACTGAAATAATGAGCCTATTACATTGGCTGCACCTATTCCGATCAATTCTTGATTGGCTACTACTTTATGATCCTTCTTCTTGGATTCTATAGCCTTTGCGACTGAGAAAGCTTCCATGAATGCAACAATTGAGATCGTAAATGCCAATGGAATTACCTCTTCAAACATCCCTAAGGAAAATTGAGGAAGCTGTAATTGAGGAAGACCTTGAGGAATATTTTTAACGATGCTTACTCCTTGAGAATCGAGATTAAAAAGCTTTACAACTGCTATTCCAATAATAACCACGATTAAAGACCCGGGTATTTTCTTGTTTACGCACTTCAATAACTTAATTAAAACAATGCCACTGATCCCTATTAGTAATGTGGTTAGGTGTGTCTGATCCAACTGATTAAAGGCGTTGATTACGACTTCATAAAATCGATTGCTTTTATTGATTTCTGCACCTATGAGGTGCTTTAACTGATTGAAACCAATGATAAGTGCGGCTGCTGATGTGAACCCGCTGATGACAGGCTTGGATAAAAGGTTTGTAATAAATCCAAGGCGTATGACCCCCAGAACAAATTGAAAAAGACCTGTGAAGAAAGCCAACATAATTGCAAATGCGATATAAGCATCACTCCCTTCTGTCGCAAGGGTGGATACTCCTGTGGCAACGAGCAAGGAATCCATCGCAACGGGACCAACAGATAGCTGTCTTGATGTGCCAAATAAGGCATAAATGACCTGTGGGACTATTGCCGCGTATAACCCGTAAACGGGAGGTAATCCTGCAATTAAAGCATAGGCCATCCCTTGAGGTATTAGCATCACTCCAACAGTGATCCCAGCAAATAGATCACCATTTAAATTACCCTTTTGATAATGGAGCAACCACTCTGATATTGGCAATATCCTCTTAATAGGATTCATGTTGCAAACATAGGATTTTGAACTCAAGTGATGGGTAACATTTGTTACATCTTAGATCATCATAGGATTTCAATCTTGTTGCGATTTTGTTCGATTCTTCCATCCGTTTCGATTTTCTTTAAAAGTCTGGATATTACCACCCTGGAAGTACTTAATTCATCTGCAATTTGTTGGTGTGTTTTATTAATCTCAAAGGAACCCGTTGCTTGTTTCGTGTCAAGCAAATATTTAATTAATCGTTCCTCCATATTGGTAAATACGAGACTATCAATAGTCTCGATGAGCTCGTTGAAACGAATTTGATAAGATGAAAAGATGAATCGCCTGAAGGAAGCATATTTAGTGACCCATTTGTCTAAGTTGGAATTGGGAATCATCCAAATCTGCGAGTCTTCCTCTGCTACAACTTGAATACTGGTAGGTTTTTCTTCCAGACAGCACGTTATCGACATGGAGCATGTTTCCCCTTTTTCCAAGTAGTATAGAAGTACCCTGCTGTTTACGTCATTGTTCCGATAGACCTTTAGTAGGCCTTCTATTACAAATGGAACGTATTTAATGGGATTGGAAGGAGACATAACATACTCGTCTTTCTCGATTTTTAGTAGAAAACCAGTGTCTTTGAATTCTTGAATTAGATTACTTTCAAACGAATATGTGGATAGGACTTCCTCAATCATAATATTGTATAATTAATAAAAAAGCCGATCAAATTGACCGGCTTTAGAATTTTTGAGTGTTTTATCTGCTTAGTTCATTGCGTCAAGCTTAGCTTGAAGCTCGTTTGCTTTGGTTTTCATGTCCAACCCTTTATAAACGTAGATCAAACTTCCCATTACATCAGCATCATTGCTTTTTAATGAATATAGTTTTTCCCAAACAGGTAATGCTTCTTTAAGCTTAGCGTCGATCTGAGAATCTAGCGATTCATATTTCTTTTTCTCAGCAGCATCATACCTTGATTTTCCAGGATAGTAGTTAAGACTACTTTGCTCCTTCACCAATGTATTGGTTTGGTTAAATAACATTGCACCGATGTTGAAGTATGAGTTGAAGTGATTTGGATCAATAGAAACTGCTTTTTTATAAGTGTCCATCGCACCTTCAGTATCACCTGTTTCATCCTTCAATACACCTAAGCTGAATAGAAGATCTGCGTTGTTTGGATCAGCTTCAATGGCACTTTTAATCTCCTCCATAGCCTCGTCAGACTTGTTCAAAGTAATCAACAAGTTGATTTCATACTTGGAAAGCTCTAGGTCATTTGGATGAATTTCCTTTCCTTTTCTGATATACTTCAATCCATCTTCGAATCTTTCTTCCTGGATTGTAAGGTTATAAAGCTGTAGGAAGATCGTCTTCTCTTTAACACCCGCTTCATAAGCTGATACATAGCTTTCTTCAGCCTTCTTAGTAATACCTGCTGCTTGATAAGAATATGCTGCATTCAATATTGCATTGGTATCACTCGGCATGATATAGAATGAAGTAGTGAAATTATCAGCTGCAGACTCAAAGTTTTCAGCGTTGTATTCAGCTACAGCTTTGCCGTAGTAGAATGCATAGTATCCCTGTCTCTTTGAATCTACATTCACAATCTGTCCAGTGTTGTAGTCAACCGAAGATGTTGCTTTTTGCTCAGGATCAAGCTCCATTGCTTTGTCAAAAGCTTTCAATGACTCTTCCATTGCTCCTGGCTCACCACTAGTAGTGTCAAGAGCTGCATAAATCTGACCTCTGTAGAACCAAGTTTTTGGATCATTCATGGTCTTTTCGTGCGCTATTGCAGCATCAATAATAGATTTAGCCTCGGCTAGTTCTCCTTTTTCTAAAGCGGAGAGCGCCTGATTGATTTTTGGCTTCTTTTGCGCGTATCCTACTACGCAAACTGCCGCTAAGAATAGGGTTAATACAGTTCTCATTATTCGATCTTTAATTTATTCGTTATCCATTGGTTGTTCACCATTTTCAGAAGATGCTGCTTCATCATTAGGCTTTGCTCCATTTTGAGGCTCATCTTCGTCGCTTCCGATATTAGAAATTTTTTCTACTGCGGAAATTTCATCATCATCATTAAGCTTTATGAGACGAACACCTTGTGTTGCTCTTCCCATTACTCTGAGATTGTCTACAGACATTCTTATCGCAATGCCTGATTTATTGATGATCATTAATTCATCACCATCAACTACATCTTTGATGCCAACAAGTTCTCCTGTTTTATCGGTCACGTTTAGTGTTTTCACACCTTTACCACCTCTTTTGGTGATTCTGTAATCTTCAAGGTCGGATCGTTTGCCATATCCTTTCTCAGATACAACAAGCAGGTTTGGAGGATTCTTATAGTCTACACAAACCATACCAACTACGAATTCTTTGTCTGTAATATTCATTCCACGCACTCCGCTAGCCATTCTTCCCATGGATCTAACATCGGATTCGTGGAAGTTTATAGCTCTACCTGAATTACATGCAATCACAATGTGATTGTCGCCATCGGTAAGCCTTACATTTAGCAGTTTATCGTCTTCTCTAATCGTAATGGCATTGATTCCATTTCTTCTAGGTCTACTATACGCTTCTAATGATGTTTTCTTGATGATTCCTCGCTTGGTACACATCACCAAGAAGTTATTGTTGATGTAATCCGGATCGTCAAGTGTTTTCACGTTGATTACAGAGCGTACCTTGTCATCGGATTCAATATTGATAACATTTTGAATCGGACGTCCTTTGGAGGCTTTACTACCTTCAGGAAGCTCCCAAACCTTGATCCAGAAAACCTTACCAAACTCTGTGAATATGAGCAGATAGTTATGTGCAGAAGCTATGAATAGGTGTTCTGTAAAATCATCATCCTTCGACGTTGCTGCTCTACTACCTACTCCTCCTCTTCCTTGCGTTCGGTATTCAGTAAGAGGTGTTCTTTTGATGTATCCTTGGTGAGAAATGGTAATAACCATATCCTCATCAGGTATCATATCTTCAGCAGTAAATTCATCAGCACTGTGCTCGATTTCAGATCTTCTTTCATCACCATATCGCTCCTTGATCTCAGCAAGCTCATCTTTTATGATCTGCATTCTTCTATCCTCATTTTCAAGGATATCTTTCAACTCTTTGATCAACGCTTGGATCTCTTCGTACTCTTTCTGAATCTTGTCTCTTTCCAGACCTGTTAGACGCTGAAGTCTCATGTCTAGAATAGCCTTAGCTTGAATCTCAGTAAGCTTGAATTTATCCATCAAGCCTTCTCTAGCTTCATCCGGATCCTTTGAGGATCTGATCAAGTTGATAACTTCATCAAGGTTATCAAGAGCTATTAAGTAGCCCTCAAGTATATGAGCTCTTCGCTCCGCCTCATCTAGTTCGTATTGCGTTCTTCTGATGACCACTTCATGTCTGTGATCAACAAAATGCACGATTAAGTCCTTGAGGTTAAGTGTTTTAGGTCGCCCTTTTACAAGTGCTACATTATTTACACTAAACGATGATTGTAGCGCAGTCTGCTTGTATAAGTTGTTAAGTACAATATTTGGAATAGCATCTCTTTTGAGATCATAGACTATCCTCATACCTGCCTTATCAGATTCATCTCTAATGTCAGCAATGCCTTCAATTTTCTTATCATTTATTAAACCAGCAGTCTTTTCAATCATGCTGGCCTTATTCACTTGATAAGGAATTTCTGTTACGATGATTTGCTCTCTACCGCTGCTAGTAGTATCGAAATCAGCTTTTGCACGAAGAACTACACGTCCTCTACCTGTCTCGAAAGCCGCTCTAACTCCCTGGTAACCATAAATAGTGGCTCCAGTTGGGAAATCCGGAGCAGTGATATGCTGCATTAGACCCTCAACAGTAATATCATTATCATCGATATAGGCAGTTACTCCATCCACAACCTCAGAAAGGTTATGAGGAGCCATATTGGTAGCCATACCTACCGCAATACCACTTGCTCCATTGACGAGTAAGTTTGGAAACTTAGCAGGAAGTACACTTGGCTCTTCCGTACTGTCATCATAGTTAGGAATGTAATCAACAGTGTTCTTTCGAATATCTGCTAAAAGCTCTTCTGATATCCTTCGTAATCTAGCCTCTGTGTAACGCATGGCTGCAGGCGAATCACCATCTACAGAACCAAAGTTTCCTTGACCATCAACTAATGGGTAGCGCATAGACCAATCCTGAGCCAGACGTACCATGG
>CAZWLS010000271.1:0-2758 GCA_964634415.1 uncultured Roseivirgaceae bacterium
CGACGAAAGACGAAATATGATTAGAAGAGCAGATGCTTTTTCTCAAATAGCTGCTGCAGAGCAAGTGAAAGAAGTAAATAAGATACTTTTCACAATAATCAAAGATTACTGGAATTGGTACTTATATTATCAAAAGAGTCAATTGATGATTCAAGCGATTGACTTAGCTCAAAACCTTTTTGATCGTACGCTAATAGACTTTGAGTTTGGAGAAGCTGCAGTCGTAGATACATTACAAGCTAAAATCAACTTACAAAAACGAACAGTTGATTACAGAAAGACATTATTAGAATTTGAACTAGCGAAACTTAACCTTGCGAAACATCTTTGGTCTGAAAATTTGGTTCCTCTCGAACTGTTTCCTGGTGTACTCCCAGATTCTCTCACACTTTTTGACACCCCGCAAGATTCCGAGCTGAAACAAGGGATTGAATTTGCATTGACTAGCCACCCTCAAATAAACAAACTTGAAGGGAAGCGAAATCAACTTGATGCAGATCTGAAATGGGCTAAAGAGAGTATTAAACCACAAGTTGATCTTTCCTATTCACTAATAGATGCACCAATAGATCCTGATTTTAATGGCAAGGGAGTTGAGTTTGGAGAAAACTATAAAATGGGGATTGACTTCTCCTTCCCTATTTTGCTTAGAAAGGAGCGTGGAAAATTGCAACAAACAAGGCTTAAGCTTCAAAGTAACGAATATGAAATTGCACAAAGTCAGATTGCAATAAAGAATGATGTTTTAGGTGCTTTCGCACAGAGTACAACTTTCCAAGCATTACTAATTCAATATCAAGGGGTTTCTCAAAATTATCGCCGCCTCTTAGATGCGGAAATAATCAATCTGCAAAATGGTGAAACTGACTTGTTCAAATTGAACATCCAGCAAGACAAGTATATTGAAGCTCAAACCGACTACTTTGAAGCATTCACTAAATGGGAAAAGAGTAAAGCAGAATACTATCATATCACAGGTGTTCCAATCCTAGGACTTAGTGATGTGTTCAGTATTGTAAATAATCCTTAATCCGCTGTTCACTTTCGAACAATTATTTCATTATTTTTAGGCAATAACTGCCCTGAGGGTGTATTTTAACTCTTGGCACAGTTGTAGCCATTCAATAATTACTTAAAAACAAAATCCGTGGAAGAAGAAATAAATAAAATTCTAATTATCGATGACGATGAGGACGTGCTATTAGCCGCTAAGATGTTACTCAAAAAGCACATTAAAGAAGTGGTGATAGAAAAGGATCCTCGTAAAATTCCATTCTTATTAAATAATGACTCGTTTGATGTCATTCTTCTTGACATGAATTATAGTCAAGATACAACTAGTGGTAAAGAAGGATTTTATTGGTTAGAACAGATCCTAGAAAAAGATCCACAAGCAGTGGTTATTCTTATTACGGCATTTGGAGACGTAGAAATGGCAGTGCAAGCTCTTAAGGCAGGAGCAACAGATTTTGTATTGAAGCCATGGCAAAATGAAAAACTATTAGCCACCTTATCAAGCGCGTCAAGGTTAAATAAAAGCTATAAAGAAGTAACGCAGCTAAAGCAAACGAGCAAAACACTTCAAGCGGATAGTAGTAAAGCTTTTAAGGATATTATTGGCGAAAGTGATGCGATTAAAAAGGTATTTAAACTCATAGACAAAGTAGCCGCTACTGATGCCAATGTTTTAATTCTTGGTGAAAATGGTACTGGTAAGGAGCTAATTGCACGAGCGATTCATCAAAAATCACTTAGAAAAGACATGCCATTTATTGGTGTGGATATGGGTGCCATTACAGAATCCCTTTTCGAGAGTGAGCTGTTTGGACATAAGAAAGGATCATTTACTGATGCAAAAGAAGACAGAGCTGGCCGTTTTGAAGTGGCCTCAGGAGGAACCCTGTTCTTAGATGAGATTGGCAATCTTAGTCAGCCACTGCAGTCAAAACTTTTGACTGCCATTCAGAATAGAAAAGTTACAAGAATAGGCAGCAATCAAGAAGTCCCTGTAGACATACGATTGATAAGTGCTACGAATATGCCTGTTTATGACATGGTGAATGAAAACACGTTCAGACAAGATCTACTCTATCGAATCAATACTGTTGAAATTCAACTTCCTCCACTTAGAGAGCGAATGGAAGACATGGAACAACTGGCAAATCATTTTGTAAAAATGTATGCTGGTAAATACAGGAAAAATATTGAAGGTGTTGCGCCATCTACTGTGAGCAAATTGCAGAAGTATCCATGGCCCGGAAATATCCGAGAATTACAACATGCGATTGAACGCTCCATCATTATGAGCGACAACAATCAGCTCATGCCAGAAGATTTTTTCTTCCTTGCACAAAAACCAGAAAGCAACCTTTCGCTAGAACCAGACTCTTATAATCTAGATGATATGGAAAAAGTTGCTATTCAAAAAGTGGTAAACAAGTACGAGGGTAATATTTCTAAGGCAGCAAAAGAATTGGGGCTTACTAGAGCCTCTTTATATAGAAGATTAGAAAAACATGGTTTATAAGTCATTTAGATTTCAGTTGATAGGCAGGATGATTCTTCTCCTGCTCACCATGTTTCTATTTACGTCTCTGTATTATTCAGACTCGTACTTTTTCACTAAGTTCTTGGTGTTCTGTTTAACATTATTTCAAGCATACAGCCTATATCAATTTCTTGAGAAGTCTAACCGAGAGATCGTGCATTTCTTGGAAAGCATTCATTATGACGATTTCACGAACACTTACCCAGAAAA
>CAZWLS010000271.1:2779-5920 GCA_964634415.1 uncultured Roseivirgaceae bacterium
TATCATGAGTTTAATGAGATTCTTAAGAAGTTTCGAGAAATACGAGCAGATAAGGAGGCTCAACACCAATACCTACGTACGATTGTACAGCATATTGGCATTGGCATCATCACTTTTGATGTAGATGGTGAAGTACAAATCATGAATAATGCTGCCAAAAAACTGCTCGATATCAAGATGATTAAAAATATTAATCAGATTGGTAGAGATCATCCAAATCTTCAAAATTCCTTTACAGAGTTAAAAACTGGTGGGAGAGATTTGATTAAGATCACCAAAAACGATGATGAGGTGCAGTTGGCTGTTTATGCAATCGAACTTTCACTTTTGGGTAAAGCTTTTAAGTTGGTTTCTATTCAAAATATTCAATCGGAGCTTGAAGAAAAAGAAATGGAGGCTTGGCAAAACCTTATCCGAGTTCTTACACATGAAATCATGAATTCCGTAACGCCTATTTCTTCGTTGGCAGCCACCGTGGAGACCGAGCTTGATGAATTCTTAAAGAACGGTACGAAAATCAATGAAATCCCGGATGACACTATTGAAGACTTCTATCTTTCAGTAAAAACTATACATAACAGAAGTGAAAGTCTGATAAAGTTTGTTTCTGACTTCAGAAATATGACCAGAATAAAACTTCCTAACCTTGAGCCTGTAGAGGTAGAAGACATGATTAAGCATGTCTTAATGTTACTCAGACCCGATTCAGAGCAGGCAAATATTGTTGTGAATTGTTCAGTCAAACCAGCACTCACGGTTAATATCGATAGGGAGCAGATAGAGCAGGTAATCATAAATGTTGTGAAAAACGCTATTCAGGCGTTGGCCGCCGCAGATAAAGAAAATAAGTCATTGACAATAACAGCAATGCCAACAGATGGAGGTGGAGCGTATATCTCAGTAGCTGATAATGGGACAGGTATTGAAGAAGATGCTTTGAAAAAAATCTTCATCCCATTCTTTACCACCAAGAAAAATGGTTCTGGAATTGGATTGAGCCTTTCGAAACAAATTATGCGGAAACACGGTGGTAACATAACCGCAAAATCACAAATCGGAGAAGGAACAGAGTTTCTACTTAAGTTTGCAAGCTAAGTAACTAGCTCAATTTGAAATACATTTTCATCGTTCAAGGTGAAGGTCGTGGGCACATGACTCAAGCCATTTCATTGTACCAAATTCTGTCTGATAGTGGTCATGAGATATCCCATGTAATTGTGGGTAAAAGCAAGCGAAGAGAGCTTCCAAAGTTCTTTACCGATCAAATCAAAAGCCCTGTTACTCAACTTGAGAGTCCGAATTTTGTGACCGATAAAAATGCACGATCAGTCAATATTTACCGCACGATAACAACCAACTTAAGAAAGTACAGAACATTTCTAACTAGCATTAGAAATATTGATGAAATAGTAAAGAAGGAACAACCTGATGCTGTCATTAATTTCTACGATTTTCTAAGTGGCCTTTACTTTCTATTAAAAAGACCTAAGGCCAAACACATTGCAATCGCTCATCAATTTCTTTTAAATCACAGCCAATTCGAATTCCCAAAGGGAAGAATTTATGATAAGTCATCACTCCTCATAAGTAATCGACTTGCTGCATATGGAGCGGATAAAATTCTGGGACTATCTTTTCAACACATGGTTGATGAGTCAAGCAAAAGACTATATGTAATGCCCCCACTTTTGAGGGAAAAAGCAAAAAAACAGCCTACAATAACTCAAGATCATTTTTTAGTCTATATGGTCAATCATGGGTATTCTAAAGAAGTTCGTGCATTTCACGATAAGCACCCTGAAATTACGATTCATTGCTTTTGGGATAAAAAAGATGAACCTAGTGTACTGAAAGTAGATGATACGCTGACTTTTCATCAATTAGATGATGAAAAATTTCTAAAATATATGGCTACCTGCAAAGGTTATTTAACCACCGCCGGTTTTGAATCCGTGTGTGAGGCAATGTATATGGGTAAGCCAATATTAATGGTACCGGTAGAAGGACACTACGAGCAGGCTTGCAATGCACTAGATGCAAAGAAAGCGGGCGCCGGAGTATCGAGTGAAATCTTTGATCTGGAAGTATTGTTAGACTATCTTCCAAAACATATTGAAGTGGGAAATAAATTTAGAGACTGGTGTAGTTCTTCTAAAAACAAGTTTCTCGAAATATTGACCTAATATGATAATTAAATACTCCGATAATCCATTTAAGGCAGTCTTAGGAATTGCTTTCTATAATAGAAAAAGCATCTTACTATTTACACTCATTTCCATTGTTGCTGTTTTTCAATACGAATTTGGTGAGATTTTCGATTTTGAGCCAGCGACTCTGCCAGTTGTTCCGGTGACTATTCTAGGTGGCGCATTAGCTATTTTCCTAGGTTTCAGAAACAACAGCGCCTATGACAGGTGGTGGGAGGCAAGAAAAGTATGGGGTGGTATTGTCAACGCAAGTCGCACATTTGGTGTGATGATTTGCACATTTTCTTCAGGCTATTTTTCGAACGGCAAAGTCAAAGACAAAGAAGTCTTTGAGTGGAGAAAAGAACTCATCATGCGTCATATAGGATGGCTTTATGCATTAGTTATGCATTTGAGAAAGGAAACAAACTGGGATGAGTTGGAGAAATTTCTATCTAAAAAGGAAGTTGAAAAATTAAAAGGTTTTCACAACAAGCCCACACAGATGCTTCACAAACAGGGTGAGTGCCTTCAAGAAGCTTATGAAAGTGAGATGATTGAAAATTTCAGGCACATGGAATTGGCGAATGTTATCAAAGAATTTTATGATTTACAGGGAAAAGCTGAACGGATTAAGGGAACAATATTTCCTTACTATTACAATTATTTCACAAGTGTCTTTTTATGGCTTTTCATTACCTGCTTGCCATTTTCATTGGTCACAGAGATGAGCTGGAGTACAATTCCTATGTGCATTGCTATTTCATTTGTATTCACAATTCTAGAAAAATCAGGAGCTGTAACAGAAGATCCTTTTGAAGGAAGAGCAGCAGATACACCTATTACCACCATTAGTAGGAGCATCGAAATCGATTTGCTTGAAATGTTGGGTCACAAGACCCCACCAAAACCTTTGGACGTACAAAGAACCGTATTGGATGTCGCTGATATGGGC
>CAZWLS010000272.1:0-5916 GCA_964634415.1 uncultured Roseivirgaceae bacterium
TAATGCTGGATCTACGCCATCATTAAGTACGATGTATGTGTAAAGACCAAACCCACCCCAACTTTGAGAATTTGCATATTGCTCATTGGTGCTAAAGGATACCATTGCATCTGGTCTGATGTGAGAAGTGACAGGTAGATCTTTGTATACTCCGGTCACCTTATACGAGTAACGTTCCGTTTCAACTACTTGATCCATCGGATTTTCACCTTTGAATATTCGCTTTGCTAAGCTTTCATTCATTACCATACTATTTGGTGCGGCAAGAGCTGTTTTTGGATCACCTTGCACAAAGTCGAAAGTAAATACATTAAACACCGTAGAGTCTACGAGGAACAGGTCTTCCGCTTCATAGAGAATATCGTTGTGTCGAAACCGTGTTGTACCAGCGCCGGCAAACCGTGTGGATTCATTTACTTCTTGAAATTCCGTTTTTACAGCATTTGCAAGAGGTGCTTGACTGGTAGCCCATCGAAATGCATTATCGGGTTCGCTGATATCGGCACAAATCCGATACACGTTGGACGCATTAACGTTGTGAGTATCGTAGTTCGTTTCTTGATTGAGATACAATACGATGAGTAGTGCTGAAGCTATCCCTATTGTTAGTCCTAAAATGTTCAATAAAGCATAGCCAGGTTGACGTTTAAGGTGACGGACCGCCACCAGAAAATAGTTCTTTAGCATAGGTGTTTCGAGTTTGTGACTTGGTCAAGTTAACCAAATGCATATCCATAGCTTCTGTTCTTCACATCTATTAAGAATATTTAACACTTAGATTTTTGACCTATTCATATAGCGATTGCATCCAGTTTTTGTTGCGCAATAGGTAGAGTATTTTATAAATGGTTCTTGGTGGAGATAGCATAATAATGCTTACGACTGGAATACCTTTAATAGCTTTCGGCAGTATGTGATAGGTTGCCTTTTTTATTTTGTCTCAGTTACAATTTAATTTTGCAGCTTATGAAAACAGCTGAAATACACACTAAAAAAGGAGTGATGAAAATCGAATTCTTCGAGGAAGATGCTCCAAATACAGTAAAGAACTTTGTTGACCTAGCAAATGATGGATATTATGATGGATTAACCTTTCATCGAGTAATACCGAATTTCGTAATTCAAGGAGGTTGCCCAAAAGGAGATGGTACAGGAGGCCCCGGATACCAAATAGATTGTGAGTTAGATGGCGATAATCAGCATCATGATCGTGGCGTGTTGTCAATGGCTCATGCTGGAAGAAATACTGGTGGCTCACAATTTTTCATTTGTCACAACAGGGATAATACTGCGCATCTCGATCGCAACCATACCGTGTTTGGAAAAGTGGTTGATGGATTAGAAGTTATTGATCAGATTAGGGAGGATGATGTGATGGAGAAGGTTGTGATTGGTGAATGAAAGAATTCAAAATAAAATATGAAGGCTCGCATTGCGAGCCTTTTTTGTTTGCAACAAACAACTTACTTAGGTTTGGGTTATTACTCCAAAGAAAAAAGCCATGAAAAGATTGACAGTACTATTCTTACTTGCCTTTACTACCTTGGAATCATATGGGCAGGTAGATACCATCAGCACTTCAAATGGAGACTTAATTATTCAGCCGATTCTACATGGATCTTTGGTGCTTTCATGGAATGATCAAACCGTATACATTGATCCGTATGGAGGCGCAGAAAAGTTTGCGGGATTAAAGCGTCCAAGTTTGATTTTAATTACTGATATCCATGGTGATCACCTCAACCAAAAAACACTCGATGGATTAAATACTGAGCGATCAACTTTTATTGTTCCTCAAGCAGTCAAGAACAAGCTGCCAGATGCGATGAAAAGCAGATCGATGGCAATTGCAAATGGGCAAACTGTTGTATTTGAAGATATTGAAATCTTGGCTATTCCAATGTATAACTTACCTGAAACTCCAGATTCGAGACATACGAAAGGGAGAGGAAATGGCTATGTTTTGTCCATTGGAGGAAAACGAATTTACATTTCTGGAGATACCGAAGATATCCCAGAAATGAGAAACTTGAAGAATATTGATGTTGCTTTTGTCTGTATGAATTTGCCATATACTATGGATGTAGATCAGGCAGCAAGTGCAGTTATTGAGTTCAAACCGACGATTGTATATCCATATCACTACCGAGGAAAGGGTGGATTAAGTGATGTTGAGTCGTTTAAAAACCAAGTAGAATCAGCTGTTTCAACTGAAGTTAGGTTGAGAAGCTGGTATCCAAATTAACTCACAGTTTTACACAGTGGCTTTCCAGACTTTGGGCCATGAGTTCATTCAACTGCTTTCTGATTGTTGATCCGGATTTATTCTCAATTTGACGTCCATCAATTTCTTTGACAGGCGTTAATTCTCCCATGGTACCTGTAGCAAATACTTCGTCTGCATTATAAAATTCTACCAGACTCAAATTCCGTTCTTCAATTGGAATGTTATTCTTACGAGCTAGTTCTATTACGAATCCTCTGGTGATTCCGTGTAAGCATGCATTGGCATATGGAGTATATAGCACTCAATCTCTGACCATAAATAAATTGGTATCGTTAAGCTCAGCGACAAAACCTCTTTCATCCAGCATTACGCCAGCATCAACACCAGCAAAATTAGCCTGGATCTTTGCTAGGATATTATTGAGCAGGTTATTATGATGGATTTTGCTATCCAAAAATTGAGGTCCATTTCTTCTTTGAGTAGAAGTAATCACCCGAATTCCGGAATCATTGTCATAAACCAATGGCTTCCATTCAGCTAGAATTATTAGGCAGCTTCCTTTTTGATTTAAGCGAGGGTCCATCCCTGAAGTAACTTTTTCCCCTCGACTCAATGTGATCCTCATCAAGGTATCTTCCGTCATCCCATTCGCCTCAAGCGTTTGTTTAATGGCATCTTTAACGAATTCTCGAGATGGTATATGTTCGAAGGCAAGAGCCTTTGCAGAAGCAAAAAGACGATCAATATGTTTATCTAAATGCAGAACACCTTCTTTATATAATCTAGAGCCTTCCCAAACTGCATCACCCCCTTGAACAGTACTGTCAAAAACAGAGACTTTAGCATCATCTCTATGGTATAGGCGATCGCCTACCCAAACTTGTATATTCTCGTTTTTAGGGTTGTATTTCTGAAGCATGGATCTGTAATAATTTATTTGGCGCCGTGAATATAGTTCTTAAGTTTTTCATAGAAGGGCAATGCATTTTCGTACAATGATTTGCATTGATCAGGCAAAGGTCTTTCGCTGGTCTTTTGTTTTGCAAAGCCAGTAGAGCCATGAACATTCTTATACCAATACTTAGCCCAAGTGCCATCTTCAGGGATAGGGCCTTTTTCCCATGACAACATCCCTTTTTCAAATGGAATGTTGAGTTTTTGAAACAGATCAGATAAGCCTTTTTCTGGGTCTTTCAATATATCATTTGAGTCAATGACAATCGAATCGTGTGCGCCATTCTCATCAATGAAATCTAGCAAATCTGCTTCGTGCTTGAGCCCAATATCTTGCATAGTAGGTTCAGGTATTACCTGAGCAAAGGACGCGATTAGTTGCTTGGGATCTCTAATAAGAAATACATTATGCCAGTCTTTCAGGTAATTCCAATCCAACCCTTCGTGATGATGAGCCATATTTTTCACGAAAACAATTTCGTGAGCCTCCTCAAGTGCCTTGATTTCTTCAATCACCTTATTTGCATCCTCAGGCATGCTGGCGATCGTTTCGTCTCTACCAGGGTGATCGATTCCTGTGTGCACCAGATAGTGTGCGTAAAATGGCTCATCGATAACTTTAATCTTCGAATGCTGAGCAAACGAATACATTAAGGCCGTTGAAATATTTCTTGGACCTGAGATTAGGTTTATGATCATGTTAAATTCCTTTTCCTAAGACCAATTTATATCCATTTATGTCTTCTACCACAAACTCTCGCATTTTATATTCTGTGTCATTTATGGGCTCCACAATTTTAACACCTGAGCGTTGATACTCCTCATAAAGGGCATCAGGATCATGCACGAAGATGTAGATAGCTGGAGTACTTTCTGAAAGTTTAAAATTTTCGTGCTTCGTGAAATGTATGCCAACCGCGTCGTCTCGATTAATTACAGCATAGGAGGGAGGGTCTTCCCACAGAAATGAAATTGAAAAACCAAGAACATCACGATAATACTCGGCTGATGCTTGAGGATCTGCAACTGGAAGAATGGTAGAGGAGTGGGAAAATAACTTCATGTGAACGATTCATTGACGATAATGAAAATACGTCCAAAAGCTGTTTCTAGTTATCAAATAAAAAAGCCTCGACTGAATCCAGACGAGGCTTTATTTTATGATATTATCATTTATGCCATTTGAGCAGTAAGCTTATCGCTAAGTACAGTTTTAGGAACTGCACCGATCTGTTTGTCAACGATTTCTCCGTTCTTAAATACCAACAATGTTGGGATAGATCGGATTCCGAATTTAGCAGACACTTCAGGATTTGCATCCACATCTACTTTACCGATTACTGCTTTACCTTCAAAGTCTCCTGCTAGTTCTTCTACTACAGGACCGATCATTTTACATGGACCGCACCACTCTGCCCAGAAATCAACTAATACCGGCTGATCCGAATTGATGATATCTTCAAAGTTGCTATCCGTTATTTCTACTGCTTTTGCCATTGTATATTGAAATTTTTGATTGCTTGTGTTTCCAACACAAAAGTAATTTGAATAGTTTATTCTCTATTGATAAAATGATGCTTTGTTGTTGCCTTGACAATTAGTTCTTTTGAAGCAACACTCTGTAACGAAGCTCCTCGATAGTCTCAAGTTCCTTAATAAGCTCATCTGTGGGCTCTATGGTGAATTTTCGGCTTAACATTTCCAGGTTTATAGCCCTGTTCTCATAGACTCCAACAAGCGACATTTTTAATAATGATTTTCCCGGGAACTTTTCAGCAATGCGTTCTAACTCGTCTACAACTACAGCATTGACGTCTTCGAGTCTCATTTTTAGTTCCAAGCCTCTCGTCATTTTCTCTCTTATTTCACTCAAGTGTTCGATGTTCTGAATCTTGAACTCCAGTTCTTCACTATTCCATCGATTTTGAACATTTCCCGTCAAATACAGAAACCAGCCCTTTTCAAGCATAGGCTTAAATTTTAAGTAATCCTGAGAAAAGAGATAGAAGGTGTGGTTATCATTAAAGTCTTCAAGCGTAAACTGACCGAAAGGATTGCCTTTTTTGGAAGTACGATGCTGTACATCACTTACAATTCCACCGATTCGAATTTCTCGACCCTGCATTTTTTCTGGTTCGGAAAGCTGATGAATGCCCGAATTCGTCAGGTGGTCCATTTCAAATTTGAATTCATTTAAAGGGTGACCTGAAATATAGAGACCTACCATTTCCTTTTCAATGTTCAATTTCTCAATGTCACCATATGGTTCAATGCGACCAACTTTGGGTTTTGTGATATCTGATCCTGATGCTCCGCCAAAGAGTGATGATTGATTGCTTGCTTCTTCTTCCTGCATTCTGTTTGCATATCGGATTGATTTTTCAATCAAAGAAGAACCCTCATCATCCGGCTCAACATATTGTCGACGATGGAATTCATCAAAACAATCAAATCCACCTGCTTTAGCAAGACTTTCGAACGATTTCTTATTTACCGTTCTTAGGTTTACACGTTTGGCAAAGTCGAAAATATCTTTAAAATGACCATTCGCATCGCGCTCTTCTATAATTGCTTGTACTGCTGATTCACCAGTGCCTTTGATAGCACCCATGCCAAATCGAATTTCGCCATCAACGTTTACAGCAAAGTCTTTTGCAGATTCATTTACGTGAGGGCCAAGCACTTTAATTCCACGATTTTTACACTCCTCCATGAAGAAGCTGACTTTGTCAATG
>CAZWLS010000273.1:0-5879 GCA_964634415.1 uncultured Roseivirgaceae bacterium
GTTATCTTCTTTATCAAAGAACACAGACTTTCTGTAGAAATAATCTTCGTTGTCTATAAAGTAAACTTGAAGCTTAGCATTAGGAATAGATGCAACTTTAATAACTAAAGGTTTTTCTTCGTCACCAACTGCAATATTGATTCCTGAAAGCCTAACTACTTCATGTAGTCTATTTTTTCTTTCGTTGATAAGTCCAAATCTTGGTACTAAAATCCTGATTTCCATTCCCCTTTCTTGCATAGCTTGGGGAAGCCTTCTCACAAATTCCGCTACTTCAGTGGTTTTGAGAAATGGGTTAATCTCGCTTGCCACATAGAGGATTCTAATGTTTTCCATAAGTGCTTTTTATTAAATTCTTGATGGGACCTGATAAAATGAGCACAAATTTACCATTTTTTTGATTTATTATCAACGCTTTCAATAAGTTAGCCAATTAAATAAACCCATCTTATGCACGTAATTGGCGCACAAGACGCCCTAAAGGACGCTATTTCAGCCTTTGTTAAAAAAGGTGAAACAATCGGCTTTGTACCAACGATGGGAGCTCTTCATGAGGGTCATCTGTCACTCGTAAGGAAGTCAATGTCAGAAAATGATGTCACGATAGTGAGCATTTTTGTTAATCCACTTCAATTTGACAATGAATCGGACCTTATCAACTACCCGAGTGTCATTGAAGAGGATCTAAAGCTACTGGAGCTTGAAAAAGTGGATATTGTCTTTACTCCTTCTAAGGAAGAACTTTACGCAGAGAAGCCGATAGTTACAATTGATTTTGGAATGCTTGCTGCGTCGTTAGAGGGTGAGTTTAGAGAAGGACATTTCGAAGGAGTAGGGATAGTAGTTAGCAAATTGCTGCATTTGGTTAGCCCTACGAGAGCATATTTTGGTTTAAAAGATATCCAACAGTTTTTGCTAATCAAGCGAATGTGTTACGACCTAAGTTTTCCGACAGAAATTGTTGGTGTTGAAACTGTTCGGGAGCCATCAGGTTTAGCATTATCTTCCAGAAACACCAGGCTGTCTGAAGCAGGTTTATCTGATGCAGTTGTTATATCTAAGGGCTTAAATCTCATAAAAGAAGGTATCGAAATAGGGGAATCACTTGATGGGTTATTAGCTCGGGCAAGAGCTTTTTACGATCAGAATGAAGGGTTTACTTTAGAATATTTGGAAGCTGTTGATCCTTCAAATCTGTCAACAGTAGATAGTTATGATAATTTAAATGAACTTGCAATCTGTATTGCCGGTTATGTAGAGGGTATAAGACTGATTGATAATTTATATTTGCGGCTCAAATAAAAGGGCATGTTCATAGAGGTACTCAAATCGAAGATTCATAGAGTTAAAATCACTGAAGCAGAACTTCATTACGTTGGTTCTATTACCATTGATGAAGACCTGATGGATGCGGCCAATTTGTTAGAGAATGAAAAAGTGCAGATTGTAAACATTAATAATGGTGAGAGACTCGAAACTTACGTAATTAAAGGTGTAAGAGGATCCGGTCAGATCTGCCTTAATGGCCCAGCAGCAAGGAAAGCTCAAGTTGGCGATATCGTAATTATTATTTCATATTGCTCAATCGAACAGTCTGAAGCAAAATCCCACAATCCAGTTGTGGTTTTCCCAGATGAAAAGAATCGACTTGGTTCTTAATTTCAATGTCTAAAACGATACTAAATTTTTTAAAGATTACTATAAGCATTGGCCTTGCGGTTTTGCTTTTATATCTGGTATTTCAAAATGTTGAATGGGTAGACTTTTGGGAACGTGCGAAGTCTGTTAATTATACCTGGGTATTGATTTCTATTCTTTTATCCATTGTAGCCTACCTAGCTAGAGCATATAGGTGGAATATTTTGTTGGAACCGCTAGGCTATGATTTGAAGACTTCAAGAACGATGTTGGCTGTCTTGATCGGTTATCTAGCCAATCTGGCTCTTCCGAGACTAGGAGAAATCACCAGATGCGGTGTGTTAAATAGAAATGACAGGGTAGCGGTACCAGCCGCATTGGGTAGTGTGGTTACTGAGCGAATAATTGATGCTCTAACATTACTTGTTCTTATCCTAATTAGTCTAGTAATCGAGTCGGAGAGACTATTTACATTTCTTCAAACTGCATATCAGGATTTAAATATTCCAGGTTATGTATATGTCATCGTTATTGGAATAGGATTGGTGGGTTTGTTGCTGCTAATTATTTTTATAAAACGACAAGATAAGTTCGAAGGCAAATTAGCTGAATTGATTAAAGGATTTGTTGCTGGACTCGTGTCTTTGAAAGACATTAAAAGACCATTGGGATTTCTTATTTCTACTGTAGTTCTATGGGTCGTTTATTTCCTAATGTCTTACATAATTGTATTTTCATTACCTGAGACATCCCATTTAGGAGTTGGTGCAGGACTATTATTGCTAATTACAGGAGGTATCGCACTATCATTACCTGTTCAAAGTGGTTTTGGCACATATCATGGCATGATTGCAGGTATGCTTCTTCTTTATTCTATCGAAGAGACTACAGGAATTTTTCTCGCTACACTTCTTCACACCTCACAAATAGTAGCAGTTGCAATTTTTGGAAGCATAGCTGTAATAATATCGTTCTTGACAAGAAGAAATAACATCAAAAAAGACAAATTGTCAGAAAAATAGATTGGCTTGAAATTGGTAGTAACTTCACCAAATCAAAAGCGTATTTGATTTTTAAGATTTGTGACGATTAAATTGAAAATATGGAATTATTCGTAATAATTATTGTGTTCATGATTGCCAGCTGGGTAGTTAGTTCACGTTTGAAAAATAAATTCAGAAAATACTCTCAGGTTTCTTTAGGATCAGGGTTATCCGGCAGAGAAATAGCAGAGTTGATGTTAAAAGATAATGGCATCTATGATGTCTCTGTAATCTCTGTTCAAGGTAGATTGACAGATCACTACAATCCGAAAAACAAAACAGTAAATCTAAGTCCTGATGTTTATAACGGTAGATCTGCTGCTGCTGCAGCAGTAGCAGCACACGAATGTGGTCATGCTGTTCAACATGCAAAAGCATATAGCTGGTTGGAATTTAGGTCTGCGATGGTACCTGTTCAAAATATAAGTGCCAGTGTTATGAATTTTGTGTTCATGGCAATGATTTTTGGGTCTTTTGCTTTACCATCCTTGATAAACCCTCAATTGGCATTGATGGTAATAATTGCTTGTTATAGTGTATTTACACTTTTTGCTTTCATTACGCTACCGGTTGAATATGATGCAAGTAATCGTGCCTTAGCATGGATCAAGGATCGAAATATTGTTGATGAAAGAGAGCATGCAATGGCAAAAGATGCATTGAATGCAGCAGCATCAACTTATTTAATAGCAGCTCTCGGTGCACTCGCAACTTTGCTGTATTATGTGATGATTTTTCTAGGAGGCAGAGACTAGAAATGAATGCTAAATTTTTTTAAAAAGCCCCAAACATTGGGGCTTTTTTGATGGTTGATGGTATGCATGCATAACAATGAATATATTTGCGGCCCATTCTATAATTTTTAACTAATAAGACAGATGAATTTCAATTTTACCGAGGAGCAATTAGCAGTAAGAGATGCGGCAAGGGATTTTGCACAGAAAGAGCTTTTACCTGGAGTTATTGAGCGTGATGAGAAACAAGCATTCCCGGCGGAGCAGATTAAGCAATTAGGTGAACTTGGTTTTATGGGAATGATGGTAGATCCTAAGTACGGTGGTAGTGGGATGGATACTGTGTCATATGTCTTGGCGATGGAAGAGATTTCTAAAATTGACGCATCCACATCTGTGTGTATGTCGGTAAACAACTCACTTGTTTGTTGGGGAATTGAAAAATTCGGTACCGAAGAGCAAAAAGAAAAATATTTAAAACCTCTTGCTAGCGGCCAAAAGATTGGGGCTTTTTGTCTTTCTGAGCCTGAAGCTGGTTCTGATGCGACCTCACAAAGGACAACTGCCGAGGATAAGGGAGATTATTACTTGCTCAATGGAACTAAGAACTGGATTACAAATGGTAATTCCGCTTCTTATTACATAGTAATGGCGCAAACAGATCCTGAGAAAAAGCATAAAGGCATCAATGCATTGATTGTAGAGAGAGATATGGAGGGCTTTGTTGTAGGTAAGAAGGAGGATAAGTTAGGAATTAGAGGGAGTGATACCCACTCGTTGATGTTTCAAGATGTTAAGGTGCCTAAAGAGAATAGAATTGGAGCAGATGGCTTTGGATTTACATTCGCGATGAGTGTGTTAAACGGAGGTAGAATTGGTATTGCTTCTCAGGCGTTAGGTATTGCTTCTGGAGCAATGGAACTTGCTTTGAAATATTCCCAAGAGCGAAAGGCTTTTGGAGTAGAGATTTCCAAGCACCAGGCGATTCAATTTAAACTTGCCGATATGGCGACAGAAATTGAAGCTGCCAGACTTCTATGTTTAAATGCTGCGCAGAAAAAAGATGCAGGTGAAGACTTTTCTAGGGAAGGAGCAATGGCAAAATTGTTTGCATCCGAGGTAGCTATGAAACAAACCGTCGAGGCAGTACAAATACATGGTGGTTACGGTTTTGTAAAAGAGTTTCATGTAGAGCGTTTAATGAGGGATGCTAAAATCACTCAGATTTATGAAGGTACATCTGAAATACAGCGTATTGTTATTTCAAGGGATTTATTGAAATAGTTCAATAGTTCAATAGTCCAAAGTCCGTCCAGTCTTCGTTTATTAGGTTTTGAGGATGAATATTATTAGATTCGTCCTATTATTTTACTATTTTTCAATAGATTAACCTGCTATATTCATAAATGGAGGACTATAACAAGATCATTGAGTCGTTAGAAATTCGATTCGTAAAGGCTAAAAATATTAATATTTTGAAGCCAGTAACAATCGATAATAACTACGAAGTAGAAAACTATTTACTTCTTGTTACAGGTGGTGAGATCAAATTTGGTAAGGACAAAGACGTTGCTACGGAAGGTGATGTGATTTTCGTGCCAGGAGGTCGCCCGATATCTATGAGCTATGGTTCAGGTAATACCACAGTTCTTTCTAAAGATGATTTTCTAACCAACAAGGATCAGTTTCTAAAGTCTTACAATGAACACTCGATAAGCGAAGAACATTATTGTTATGTGGCTTTTGATGCGAAAGCATTCGATTCTGTAAACTTCTTTTCTTCACTGGATATTCCTTCGTTTAAGATCGAAGAAAATTACAAGCTAGCAGGATTGATCAAGCAAATTAACGACGAAGTAAAGGCAAATATGCCTGGCCGAGATCGTATCGTTAAAGTGCTTACCGAGAATATGACTATTGAGCTTATTCGGTATATATTGAATAATAGTTTATTCGTTGAGAAGCTAGCTACCAACAGCACCTACTTCAAAGATCCCAGACTTATTGATATATTCACTTTTATCAAAGAGCATCTATCAGAAGATCTATCAAATAAGGTATTGGCAAATGTCGCTAATGTCTCTGAAGACTACGTAGGGCAATACTTCAAGATGTTAACAGGAATAAATCCTCAAGACTACATTGAATACCAGAGGATGGAAGCAGCAGTAAACCTTCTTCGAACCAGCAAAAAAAGTATAAGAGATATTGGAAAAGAAGTTGGCTATAAGGATACAGCTTACTTCTGTAGAAGATTTAAAATGATGTTTGGAATACCTGCTGGTAAAATGAGGAGAAGGGAATCTCTTATGAACGTCTAATCTTTTCTTTCTTCCTGTTCTTTATTATCCTCTACTTGATCTTCTAAAATTCCATCGAGGAACTTGTTTACATATGGCATAGCCAGTGTTGCAATTCGTGAGCCAAAGCTAGATTCATCCTTAGCTCTTTTTTTCTTCTTTTT
>CAZWLS010000274.1:0-5872 GCA_964634415.1 uncultured Roseivirgaceae bacterium
TACGACAGAAGGATATTTTTATGGCACCCTGCACTCTGCGTCTAAGGGAGTAGATATTATGCTGGCATTAGAAGAATACATCTTGGAAGAAGAACTTGAATTTAAGTTAAAGTACGTCTTATACGAGGTTGAAAAATCCGATAAGAATGGTCTTAATAATGTTTCAAATGAAGACCTTGAAATTGCACGATTGAAGCTTGATGAAGCTAAAAAAGACAATAAGAGATTTAATGTTTCTACATCGTCGTCAGGCAAAGTCTCACAAATGCTGCAGGTAACTCAACATTTCATAGATAGTTGGCATCCAAAAGATCGAAGCACTGTGTCTGGGTTTTTACAAGGTCATGATTATAAAGCTATGGCCAAAATAGAATCAAAAGATGAGTCTAGTTTGTGGAGAAGGCGTAAAAGTCTTGCTATTGATGAATACTTAATATGTAAAGAATTGATTCACGAATTAATCGAGGATAAGAATTAAATAAAACCAATTTGAAGATTGATTTTTAAATGGGAGAAGAACACGAAAACGAACAAGAAATACATGATGTAATCCCGATTTCCGGGATGTACGAAAATTGGTTTCTGGATTACGCTTCATATGTAATTCTAGAGCGAGCTGTACCAGCAATTAATGATGGATTGAAGCCAGTACAGCGAAGGATATTACATGCCATGAAAGAAATGGATGATGGTCGCTATAATAAAGTAGCAAACATCATCGGTAGTGCCATGCAATACCACCCACACGGAGACGCTTCAATTGGAGATGCAATTGTAAATCTTGGGCAAAAGGATCTGTTAATAGATACCCAAGGTAACTGGGGAGATGTTCGTACAGGTGATTCAGCTGCAGCTGCCAGGTATATAGAAGCCAGACTATCCAAATTTGCATTAGAGGTAATATTCAACCCTCAAACTACCGAGTGGCAACTATCATATGATGGTCGTAAGAAAGAGCCCGTTACTTTCCCGGTTAAATTCCCATTATTACTAGCTCAAGGAGTGGAAGGTATTGCTGTAGGCTTGTCTACCAAAATGCTGCCACATAACTTCTGCGAAATCCTTGAAGGATGTATAGCCACTCTTAAAGGGAAGAAAGTCAAATTATATCCCGACTTTCTGACTGGGGGTAAAATTGATGTAACCGATTACAATGATGGAAAACGTGGTGGTAAAGTAAGAGTGCGAGCTTCTATAGAAGAAAAGGATAAGTCTACTTTGGTAATTAAAGATATCCCTTACGGAACTACTACAACGTCATTAATTGAGTCGATTGTAAAGGCAAATGACAAAGGTAAAATCAAGATCAAGCAGGTAGTAGATAATACCGCTAAAGACATTGAGATATTGGTAACGTTGGCCTCAGGTATATCGCCAGATATAACCATGGATGCAATATATGCATTTACAGATTGTGAAGTTTCTATATCTCCTAATGCATGCGTCATAGTAGATGACAAGCCGATGTTTTTAGGCATAACTGAGATCTTGAAACAATCTGTGGATCAAACGGTAGATCTGTTACGTCAAGAGCTAGAAATAGAAAAGGCAGAGCTCAAGGAGAAGATATTCTTTAGCAACTTATTAAAGATATTCATCAATGAGGGCATGTATAAACACCCAGAATATGAAAATTCTGGTGACCTTCAAAAGTGCTATGAGGTACTAAACACCTTGTTCACACCTTTCTTCGACTTATTCTATCGTGAGATTACAAACGAAGATTATAAGCGGTTAATTGATAAGCCACTAAGCAGTATTACTCGTTTCGATACTAGCAAAGTAGATGCTCAGATTCAGGATCTTTCGGATCAAATTGAGAAAGTGGACTATAACTTGGATAACCTAACGGATTATGCAATATCCTACTACCAAAATCTACTTTCAAAATATGGTGCAGGAAGAGAACGCAAAACAGAAATCACCAATTTCGATACAATCAATGTAACTGTAGTAGCAGCTAATAATGCCAAGTTATACGTCAATCGTCAAGACGGCTTTGTAGGATATGGATTGAAGAAAGATGAATTCGTATCTGATTGCTCCGACATTGATGACATCATTGCGTTTACAAAAGATGGCAAGTGTATCGTAACCAAAATTCAAGACAAAACTTTCGTCGGTAAAGACATTCTTTATGCAGGAGTTTTTAAGAAAAATGATGAACGTATGGTTTACAACATGGCCTATGTTGATGCCAAGTCAGGAAATAGCTATGTAAAACGTTTTCAAGTACTGTCAGTTACGAGAGATAGGCCTTACGATCTAACCAAAGGTGGGAAAGGTAAAGTCCATTACTTCACTGCAAATCCGAATGGTGAAGCTGAACTAGTCACCGTTTCTTTGACACAAGCTAGCAAAGCAAGAAAAAAAGTATTTGATTTTGATTTTGCTGAACTGGAAATAAAGGGACGTGGAGCTGGAGGTAATATTCTAACAAAGTATCCCGTCAGGAAAGTAGTATTAAAAGAGGAAGGTAAGTCAACACTTGGAGGTGTGGATATTTGGTACGACCCTACAGTAGGAAGATTAAATAGAGAAGAGCGAGGGGATCATCTGGGTAATTTTATGTCGGATGATCAAATAGCAGTCTTTTATAAAGATGGTAGCTATGAAACCACTTCATTCGAGCTTACCAATCACTATGAATTCAACAGTGTAATGGGTATTTATAAGTTGGATCAGGACTCCTCATTTAATGCAATTCATTATGATGGTGAATCTAAAACCTTCTTTGTCAAGCGTTTTATAATAGAAACAAATACAATTAATAAGCGCTTTCCTTTTGTGACAGAAGCTAAAAGTTCCAAACTAGTTTTCATTTCAAAAGGTATAGAGACAGATGTAGAAGTCACCTACAAAGAAGGTCGCAAGCACGAAAAGAAGAAGTTAGATCTGATGAGTCTTATCGATATCAAAGGATGGAAAGCAATTGGTAACAAGCTTCCAGTACAGCAGGTGATCTCTGTAGATTTACTCAAAGATGAGAAACCAGAACCTGCCATAGATATTGAAGCAATCAAAAGCACGATTCAGACAGAAGTAGAAGAAGAAGAAAACCAACTAGGATTGTTTGGTGAAAAGAAAGAGTAAATGAATGCGCAAGATGTTATCGATGTTTTGGAGGAATTTGTATCTGAAAATAAACAGACACAAATAGAGCGAGTTTTAAAGCAAAGAACGAAACATGTGACGCTCGTTTTCGAAGACATTGATAAACCTCACAATGTAAGCGCGGTATTACGTACCGCTGAGTGCATGGGTATTCAAGATTTACACTTTATAAAAAACAGAAACAGCTATTCTGTTAATCCTCTCATAACCCAAGGCGCGGCTAAATGGGTATCATTGAATCACTATGATGAAAGGGACAATAATGTAAGTAGTTGTTTTGATTCACTGCGAAAAGATGGATACAAAGTATATGCAACTTCTCTTCATGAAACTTCTAGGTCTATATATGATTTAGATCCTAATGATAAGACAGCGATTGTTTTTGGAACAGAAGCTGACGGAATAACAAAAGAAGTGGGGGGAAAGGCAGATGGATTTGTTCATATTCCAATGGGAGGATTTACGGAAAGTTTTAATTTATCTGTAAGTGCAGCGATTTGTTTAACAGTTTTGAAATCAAAGCTCATTGAATGGCCAAAGCTTTCGAATGAAGAACAACTGGAATTGAGGGCTTTATGGTATCGAAAAATTGTAAGAGAGGCAGATCTCATCTTAAAGACTAAAGGAGTCTTAAATGAATAGAAGCGTAAAGAAATTCATCAAGTTTACACTTTGGTCTGGACTAAGCTTGTTTCTTTTTGTCCTAGGAGCGAATATTTGGGTCGTGCAGTCAACAAAATCAAGTATATATAGCGCAAGCGATGTCCCACTAAATGATGTGGCTTTGGTTTTAGGAACTAGTAAGAGGACTTCTAAAGGCAATCCAAATCGTTTTTTTAAAGAACGAATGCAGACTGCTGCAGACCTTCATATGCAGAAAAAAGTAAAGCATATCTTGGTTAGCGGTGACAATAGATCCAAATATTATAATGAACCACGTGATATGCTTCAAGCACTTGGAGATCTTGATATACCAGAGAAAGATGTATCACTTGATTTCGCGGGTCTGAGAACGTTAGATTCAGTCGTGAGATGTAGCGAGGTCTTTGGACAGAAAAAAGTTACAATCGTAACTCAAGAATTTCATTGCTATAGATCACTGTTCATTGCTAATTACTTAGGTATGGAAGCAATTGCTGTTTCAGCTGATGATGGAGGTCCTATTGGAAACTCCCTGGCGATACGAGAAGTACTTGCAAGAACAATCGCAGTATTGGACTTATATGTCTTCCAACGTAAACCTAAATTTTTAGGTGAGGAGATTGAATTACCAATTAGAGGTTAGCCCAATCTTTTAATTGTTGTAATGCATCTTCGCATTGCGATGATATTTCATCTAAGGATTGCTTTGTTGCATTCTCAGGATGGTGTTGAATGTCCTCTAATGTATCCGCACAGGGTAATTGGATCATTTTGGCAGACGGTTTTAACTGATGTGCTGACTTTGATAAGTTATCCATATCATTTGCATCCAATTCTGTCATCATCTTTTTAGATAACGACTTATAGGTAGATTCAAATGTTTCTATGAACTCAGTTTTGAAGTCATCGTCATCTTCACTTAATACTTCTAGGTATGTAAAATCGATTTTTGGCATAGTTCTCGTTAATCCTTGTTATAAAAGTATACCATCTAGGTAAAAAACATACCAAAATTTAGGTGGGATGTCAGCTTCTCCACAGAAATAATTTTGTATTTTCGAGCCGAAAATTTGAAATCCCTAAGGAATGATCCCAGAATTTGAACCACTAAGAGAAGATGAAGTTCAGGTTATGCTTCAAGCACCTGTATATGTTGCAATATTAATCGCTGGAGCAGACGGAAAAATTGACAAGTCTGAACGAAAAGAAGCTATTGAAGTAGCAAGAAGTAAACAAAGTAGATCTCGTGAGCAGTTACATGAATTCTACAAGCTAGTTGGAGACCACTTCGAAGAGCATTTTAATAAATTGATAGATGAGCTTCCATCAGGAACAGATGAAAGAATCTCAGCGATTACTACAGAGCTGAGAAAGTTAAATTTCATACTTCCTAAAATTGATAAAAACTTTGCAGTAAAGTATCATGCTAGCCTTAAAGATCTAGCTAAGAAAATTGCAGAAGCTTCAGGTGGAGTATTAGGATATTTATCAGTTAGCTATGAGGAATCTAAACTCATGGAATTAAAGATGATTAAAGAGCTTGCTTAAGCACAAGAAAATACATAATGCGCCCTGGCTTCAAAAGAGGTCAGGGTTTTTTATTTAATTTACTTTAATGCCAAAGTCAGGAATAGTACCACCTCTCAGGCTATGCTTTTTTATGTGGCTTGTATTCACCGTTGAATTTTATTTACCGGTAGATTTTGGTCAATTGGGTATATACCCCAGACATCTTACAGGACTTGTAGGGGTAGCATTGGCTCCATTGCTTCATGGAGATTTTAATCACCTAGCTTCTAATACCATCCCATTATTGGTACTTGGGGGAAGCCTTTTTTTCTTTTTCCCTGAGATAGCGAGAAGGGTATTTTTGCAAGCTTATTTTTTTACAAACTTATTGGTTTGGGTATTTGGAAGACCATTTTATCACATTGGTGCAAGTGGTTTAATTTATTCATTGGCGTCCTTTTTAGTTTTTTATGGAATCTTTAAAAGAAACTTCAAATCGGTAGTAATCAGTGCCATTATTATTTTTTCCTATGGTAGTATGGCTTATGGTTTGTTTTCCTTCGATGATCGTATAAGTTGGGAATCTCATCTGCTAGGAGCTGTTGTC
>CAZWLS010000275.1:0-3628 GCA_964634415.1 uncultured Roseivirgaceae bacterium
ACGAACACGAACTGTTTAACAATGACAGGTTTTTGATTCAACTCACGGTTGGCTATATGGACGAGATATCATTGAAAAATTGTGTAGTTATGATTCTCTTGAAGGCGTATGGTTCTTTAAAGGAATTAATGATGATGGTCAAGAAAGACTTGTACTGTTTCCAGCAGATAAGGATGGAAATATTTTAGATAACAAATTAAGATCATTGGGAGCAGCAGCCGCAAAAAATGGTGGTCTAGGTGATGACGACCCTGTCGATGACGGACAAATGTGTCCACCAGAATGTCCAAATTTCGGAGGAGGTTAAAAATTGGAAGCATTTAGAGATTGGCTTGTAGAATTTAATGGATTTTCAGCAATTGCTGGCTGTCTATACTTCGTATATTTCATGCGATCCTGGAAGAGTATTTCTGGGATCGTTTTTTATATGATGCTAGTATCTCTTTTGGCAGATAACTTTAATTATTTTTTTATCCGATTCATATATCCAAATAGCTTCATTATTGGAAACAGTTGGTATATAATAAACTATATAATAGTCGTAATTCTATTTACAATAGTTTTAAATAAAAAGAAAAAACTGTTTTTAAGCTTCTTGAGCTTCTTTGTGGTTGGAACCATTATTTCATTCGGGTTTTTCTTTCTTTTCACCGAATCAAATGTTTTTATAAGACTCTTTAGTAACGTATCATTTATCTTTTTCTCACTAATGATTTACTTCGAGTTACTAAAAAACCCTAATCAAAAAATTTCCAGATTGCCTTTGTTTTGGATTGCTACTGCCCTATTTGTTCAAAACAGTTTGCTACTACTACAGAGTATTTTCAATAACTACCTAATATTCGATCAAAAAATAACGACGGAGGCAATGAGGGTTATTCATATTATAAATTTGGTTGCCAATATTTCGAAAAATTTCATTCTTTTCTATGCCTTGGTGCTGATCGATAAAGGATATCCAGATTCCCTTAAGCCAAGAACATCATGATAGATTCTATTGTAAATATCGTGGTGTACGGAACAGCCTTAATATTCGGAGCAGTTATTTGGTTTCTTATTCGTTTCTCAAAGGCTTACCAAGCAAAAAAATCCTAGTTTATTATTAATCTTCTTAATTTGCCTTCTGTGGAAGGGAAAGTCATCTTGCTCGTAATAGTCGGAACGATCGGTGTAATGCTGATGGCATTTTCAGTAGTATTTTTTGTTTTGCTCTACAGAAGGAAGATGCTGGAAAATCAACTTAAAATGCAGGAAGTTGAAAATCAACACCAGCAAGAGATGCTGAATGCCACATTAAAATCTCAGGAAGAAGAAAGAAATAGATTAGGTACTGAACTACATGATGGAGTAGGTGCGATGCTGTCATCCATAAAGTTGAATCTTCAAGTAGCTAAACGAAAAGAAGGGGTCGATTCTTTGGATCCCGTACTTGGTCACCTTGATGAAACAATTACACAGGTAAGAAATATCTCTCATCAGATGATGCCTATCATCCTTAAAAAGTATGGTCTAAAACATGCCATTGAAGATTTGTTTTCAAAGATTTCGTGTGATGGTTTATCTGCCTCAATTTCACATTGGGATGACCCTCAAATAAAAGACCAAGACACGCCGATGCTTTATCGCATTGTTCAAGAGTTAGTGAATAATTCAATTAAACATGCCGAAGCTTCTGAAATAGACTTTCAGATTCACAATCAAGAAGGAAAAATAGAAATTGAATATTCTGATAATGGAAAAGGTTATCCCCAAGAAGTTTTGAAAAGTAGCGAAGGCATGGGGTTGTTAAATATTAAAAACAGAGCGCAGGTTATCGACGCCAAGCCAACATTTACAAACGGAAATGATGGAGGATCTATGGTAAAATTGGTAATAGAGCGACCTATTGATTAATTTGAGAGGAAGTGAGCGAAATGAGTCGACCAGATAAGCTTAATATATTAGTCACCGATGACCACACACTATTTCGTCGTGGTACAATGATGCTACTCGAATCCTTTGATGAGGTGGGAATGGTAGATGATGCGGAGAATGGGAAAGAAGCACTCGAGAAATTAGAGGAAGGTGATTTTGATCTTATTTTATTGGATCTCGAAATGCCAGTATTAGATGGTTGGGAGACAGCTAAAAAGGTAGTCTCGAAATTCCCTGAGGTTAAAATTATCATGATCTCAATGCATGATTCTCTTCAAATCATTTCTGATCTAATTGAAATAGGTGTTCATAGCTATCTCCTCAAAAATGCAGACCCTGACGAGGTTCATAAAGCAATTGGATCTGTAACCAATAACGACTTCTACTACAACCAGTTAGTTTCCAAAGCTCTTCATAAAAAAGTGCAGAAAGACGGTCTTAACAAAGGTGTAGCTAGAAGAGCGGATATTAGTCCACGCGAAATTGAGATCTTACAACTCATTTGTCAGGAGCTGACCATGAAGGAAATAGGTGAGAAGCTTTTTGTAAGTGAACAAACTGTCCATACCCATCGCAAGAACTTGATGAAGAAAACTAAGGCCAAAAACGCCGTTGGTTTGGTGAAATTCGCGTTTCAGAACGGAATTGCGGCAATTTAGGTAGTACCCATTTTTGGGTATTGTTGTACCTGTTTTAGGGTAAAATACCCCGCATTTTTTCTTCTAAATCATCAAATAACGTATCTGAGAGCAGATTTCTCTTTTTTTACCATTTTTCAATCACAATTCCTTAGCACTCCTTTCCGTAATTTCATATTGTCATTTATTAAACATAGATGATAAGCTCTTAGGTTGATGGTTAATCTAGAGAACACCGGGAGTCCAAGGTTTTCGCTTAATCCTTTGGTTTGCCAACTATCTCACTCACATAGTGGGCTCCTCGGTGTTTTCATTTTTAAAAACATTAAAAGTAAATCACACTACTAATCCCTTCGCATAAAAAAGGCCCTGAAAACAGGGCCTTTTTTTTATTAGTTTTTATACAGGTCTTTTCCTGAATCGTAGTATTTATCACCTTCAACCCAGAATGGCGCTTTCTTGGTATTTCCTATTAAACGACACGAATACACATAGCTCTTGAAGAATTTTTCTAGATATGCATAATCAAGTGTATTGGGGTTATCACCGGCCTGATGATAGTACTTCATGATTTCACTATCAAATGAAGTAAAGCCCATACTGAATGTTGGTGCAGGAATTCCCTTTGCTGCAAACCGCACATTATCAGAACGATCAAATAAACCTTGTTCTGGTGCGGGATCTTCAATCGCTTCAAGACCGAAAGCCTTGCATGCCTCAATGATCATCTCCTGTGCTGTTGTTCTTGTCAAGCCAATAATTGTTGCTTTGGAAGTATCGTTATATCCCCCGTTGTCCGAATTGAAACAGTATACAATATCGCTCAAATCGACAGGAGAATTATCAACGAATGCCTTACTCCCTAAGAGTCCTTTTTCCTCCCCTGTAAACAGAACAAATAATGCAGATCTCTTGGTAGGATTCTTGGCAATATTCTGTGCTGCTGTCAAAACGGTAACGGTACCTACTGCATTGTCTCTGGAGCCATTATAAATGCTATCTCCATTTGCATCTGCTTGTCCCACCCCGATATGATCATAATGTGCTGAGTAGACAATAATTTCGTCTTTTAACTT
>CAZWLS010000275.1:3638-5855 GCA_964634415.1 uncultured Roseivirgaceae bacterium
CAGTTTATCAGTTCCCTCAACATAGCCTACTACGTTTTGAGAATTAAATTTTTCATTCACAGCACCAGCAATTACAACACTTGCATTACTCTTTTCTGAATCAAAATCCTGAGCAGATCTATTCATCCAGAAATGAGAAAGTGATTCTTCATCTTTCGACTCGTCTAAAACAATCTGATCTCCTGAGAAGTATCTAACAAGAAAATTCCATGGGATCTGTGGTGAATTATACAGTTCGATTAGTGCAACGCCTCCTCTAGACGCTACCGCAAGTCTCTTTTCAATTGAAAGGCTAAACCATTGCTGAGGATTGTCACTTTCGCCATCACCACAAATAGCAACAACAATTTTACCGTCAAGGTCTTTACCTTCTAAATCAGATTCTAGTCCATACTCAACAAATATGTACTCACCTGAGATATCCATGTTATCGCCTTCCATCATGATAAAATCATCTTTGAAATTATAGCTTGCATCTCCAAGAGTAATTGTACCCGAACTTGGAGGAGCGATCTTCTTCATTGCAACAGGTTGCATGAATGTTTCCATGTTTGGAGCCAAACCCACTCCATACTCAACAAATCTGCTTTCTATGTATTTGGCAGCAATCTTCAGTCCTTCTGAAGGAGTGTCTCTTCCCTTCAATTCATCTGAAGCAAGAAAGCCAATATGGCTCTTGATAATTCCTTGATTAACCGATTGATCGGCTAACTCCATATCTGTTTGTCCTAATAGGGTAATCGAAACAAGCAGAAGTGTAATTGTTAACGTGTTTTTCATTTTTCAAAATTTGTGAAAAGATAATCGATTCGGAAGCGATAGCCACTAAAAACAAAAAAGGCCATCGACTTTTGCCGATGACCTTATCATTTACTAACCAACTCTTCTAGTTGAGGAATTCGTAAATTCCAGCAACACCTTGGCCACCGCCAACACAGGCAGTCACCATTCCATATTTTCCATTTCTTCTTCTCATTTCATTGAAAAGAGATATTGAAAGTTTTGCACCAGTACATCCAAGAGGGTGACCTAACGCAATTGCTCCTCCATTTACATTCAACTTGCTTGTATCCAAATCCAATCCTCGAATTACTCCCAAAGACTGAGCTGCAAATGCTTCATTCAACTCTACAAGATCAAGATCACTTTGTTTCAAGCCCGCTTGCTTTAGTGCCTTTGGCACTGCCTCGACTGGTCCAATTCCCATAATTCTTGGATCAACTCCTGCAGCGGTATAGCTGACCATTCTTGCTATTGGTTCAAGGTTGTATTCTTTAACCATTTTCTCACTCATAACCATCACAAACGCAGCACCATCAGATGTAGGCGAAGAGTTTCCTGCTGTAACCTGACCTCCTTGCTTAAATGCTGGGCGTAACTTACCTAAGGTTTCCATGTTGGTTTCCTCTCTCACACACTCATCGGTATCAACGACAAATTCTTTTTTGTGTCTTTTACCATCCTCGCCTACGAAAGTCTCCTCAACAGTTATCGGCACAATCTCATCTTTGAATTTTCCTTCTTTTATTGCTTTTGCTGCCTTTTGATGGGATTCCATGGCAAACTGATTTGCATCCTCAGCAGAAATATTGAAATCTTTCGCTACCTCCTCTGCTGTAAGTCCCATGTTTAAGTAATACTCAGGATGTTTTTCTGCAATCTTCCAATTCAGAGCCGCTTTGTATCCCATCATTGGAACTAAAGACATAGACTCTGTACCACCCGCGATTATACAATCAGCAGTACCGGAGTGTACCCTTGCACAAGCCAAGTGAATTGCTTCTAGCCCTGACCCACAATATCTGTTGATAATCATGCCTGGAACTGAAATAGGAAGTGATAGTAAAGAAATGTATCTGCCCATCTGCAATCCTTGCTCTGCTTCAGGAATAGCATTCCCAACTATCAAATCATCGACACGCGTCGCATCAAAGTCTTTAACTGAACCAACTAAATGTTTAATCACATCCGCTGCTAAATCATCTGGGCGGTAAAATCTGAAACCTCCTTTTTTGGCTCTACCAACCGCCGATCTATATCCTGCTACTATATATGCATTCATTTTTTTAATGTTTTAATCTTATAACAAATCTTAGTTCCTTAATGGTTTACCCTTGAAAAGAATACTTTGAATTCTCTCGAGTGTTTTTGGTTCACCACACAAACTCAAGAACGCTTCGCGTTCAAGATCTAATAGATACTGCTCGGAAACTTTGG
>CAZWLS010000276.1:0-5850 GCA_964634415.1 uncultured Roseivirgaceae bacterium
TGTCTTTCATTACGAAATCACTTTTCGCATTATTTTCAATCACTGTTGCAGATGAATTGATAAAGTGATTGTTTTCTGTTGTATCAATGAATGTATTCCTTCTAACCATTCTCTGGTAGTTAGTAATAAACGTGTTTCGCATGATGGTATACATCCACGCTTTAAGATTTGTCCCGTCTTGGAACTTATCTCTATTTGAGAAGGCTTTAAACACAGTTTCCTGCAATAAATCATTAGCCTCTTCCCCGTCTTTGGTGAGTTTTAAAGCATACGGCTTTAATGAGCTGGTAAGATTTTCAATCTTGTAACCGAATTCTAATGCAGTCATTTTGTTTAATGTTTTGATGTAAAAGTTAAACGAATGTATATACATATTGTTTAACAAACAAGTAAAAAGATTAAACAAAATATGATTAGTTGCTGAAAAGTGCTCTTATTGGCTCTAATCGACTTTTTGGACGACCTGTTCTACTAGTTGTACTAAATCTTCAAATTGATTCAATACACCAACATTTTTTGGATATTCGACTTCTTGCCCGATTACTTTTCTTCCAGTTACATATACTTGACAATTTTTGAACTTGGTCCCAAGCTTGTTTATGTATCTCTGGACTTCCTTGGTTTCGGGAGCTGTAGTTAAAGAAGTGACTAAGAATTCAGGATTTAATTTATGGTATACTTCTTCAAGTGCATCGAGAGGAACAGTCTGTCCAAAAAAGATTGTTTTTGCTCCTTTAGATCTCAACAAGAAATTAGCAAATAGTAAACCTAGCTCATGCAATTCTCCTTCTGGCAAGAAAAGCAAGAACATAGGTCCATTAAGATTTATTTCTGCGTTATCTGTAGCAACAATTAGTTTTTGCCTTACAAGATGAGATATAAAATGCTCTTGAGCCGGGTTAATTGAATTTGTTAACCAAAGAATTCCAATTCTTCTCATAAAAGGATAAATGATCTCCATCATTGCTTTTTCAAATCCAAGCAATTTTGTGCAATCATCAAGAATGGATGAAAATTCTTCTTCATCAAGATCTATCATCGCCATTGTAAGTGCGCTAATTTGATCTTGATGAGAGCGCCTTTCAAGAGCAATTTTTTTTACTTCTTCTTCGAGGACCTCTTGAGGCATGGCAACGATCTTACTTATCTTGATACCATGATCTTTTAGAGAGGCGATATTCAATATGAGTTTTAGGTCCTCATCGTTGTAAAACCTGATATTAGTTGCCGTGCGTTGCGGCGAAAAAAGATCATACCTCTGCTCCCATATACGAATAGTATGTGCTTTAATCCCCGAAAGGTGTTCAAGATCTTTGATTGAATAAACGCTCATTCTCAATTAACCTCCTAAATAATTAAATTGTTTGTATCCAAGGAGGTTTATTTTCCGTTTTCCTTAATTTGCCAAACCTAATAAATGACTAATGATTTTATATAATGTTACCGTCAACATAGACGATGATGTAGAGCAAGACTGGGTAAGTTGGATGAAAGAAACTCATATCCCTGAGGTTATGGAAACTGGCTTTTTTGTCGATTACAAAATGCTCAAAATGCTTTCTGAGGGCCAAGATGATACGGGATCAACTTATGCTATTCAATATATGGCAGAGACTCTGGGGCATTTAGAAACATATCTTGAAAAGGCCGCACCAAAAATTCAGAAAAAATAAATAATTCGCTACGGTACTAAAATGGCAGCTTTCAGAACTGTGCTCGAAGAGGTCTAAAAATCCACATTACAATTGATCCATTCACCATCAAAATTGGTGTTGTACTTCTTATAGAAATTAATTGCGGGTTCGTTCCAGTCTAGTACTTGCCACATCATTCCAGTGCAATGGTTGGCTTTTGCAATGGCTAACATTTCATCGAATAGCAGCTTACCAGTACCGCTTCCTCTTTTGGACTCTGTGACAATTAAATCCTCTAGGTACATTCGTTTGCCTTTCCAAGTAGAATAGCGATAATAATAAATAGCTCCACCAATTATTTTACCTTTTTCTTCTGCTACAATGAATTCGTAGATTGGGTGATCTCCAAAACCATCTTCTTCCATTCTTTCTATCGAATTTGATACTTGATCTAGCCCATTTTCATAAATAGCTAGTTCTTTTATCAACTCGAAAATGTCTGGGATATCTTCTTTTATCCCTTTTCTTAGCTCAACCATTATTTTTAACTATTAAAAAAGCCCTCCTTCGAAAGCGAAGGAGGGCTTTAGAAGGTCTTGATTTAAAATTACATTTTTTCCTTGGCTACATCAGGGATAACTCCCATGTTGTACCAAGCATATGAATACATATCCGCATTCAATTCAATTCGTTTTTCTGTTGACATACCTGCTCCATGACCTGCTTTAGTCTCAATTCTTATTAGGAGTGGACTTGGATTGTCAGGATTCATTTCTTGTAGTGTGGCAGCATATTTAAATGAATGTGCCGGCACTACTCTGTCGTCATGATCTGCCGTTGTCACCATTACTGCAGGGTAAGTTGCATTAGGATCTATATTGTGGACAGGAGAATATGATTGCAGATACTTGAACATCTCTTCAGAATCTTCAGAAGTTCCATAGTCTGCTGACCAGGCACGGCCAATTGTAAAGTTTTGATATCTCAACATATCCATTACACCGACCATTGGAAATGCAACTTTTGCAAGATCTGGTCTCATGTTGATAGTCGCTCCAACTAGAAGACCACCATTAGATCCTCCTTGAAGTGCTAAATATTCTGACGATGTATACCCTTCGTTTATTAAATATTCTCCGGCAGCTATGAAGTCTTCGAATACATTAATCTTTTCAAGTTTGGTTCCGGCTTTATGCCATTTTTCACCATACTCTCCTCCACCTCTGATATTTGGCATTGCATATACGCCTCCGTTTTCTAACCATACCAGTCGAGAGGTACTGAATGAGGGTCTTAAGCTAATATTAAATCCTCCGTATGAGTACAACCAAGTAGGGTTTTTACCATTTAATTCTAGTCCTTTCTTATGAACAATAAACATAGGAACCTTGGTGCCATCTTTACTGGTATAAAAAATCTGTTTTGTTTCGTAATCATCTGGATTAAAATCTAGTTCAGGTCTTCCATGAAGTTCTGATTCACCAGTGGCGATATTATATCTGTAAACAGATCGCGGGACAGTGAAGGAAGTGAACGTATAGAAGAATTCTTCCGCATCAAAATTTCCACCAAATCCTCCCGCAGTTCCTATACCTGGGAGCTCAACATCTCTGATAAGATTTCCTTTATAGTCATATTGTTTGATTGCTGTTTTTGCATCTATCAGGTAGGAAGTGAAGATATTACCACCACCTGTTCCAGCACTCATTACATTTTCAGTTTCCGGAATCATATCCACCCAATTCTCCGATGTTGGATTTTGATAGCCTACACGAACAATACGATTATTAGGTGCATTTAAATTAGTATGTATGATTAAATCATCACCATCAGTATCTACGATGTAATGATCGTTGTCGAATCCTGTAATTATCGGTGTGAACTCACTTGCAGGATTGGAAAGGTCTTTTACATACAGTTCATTTCCGCTTGTCCCAGTATATGAATAGATAAATAAGAATCTCTCATCTTCACTTACGCCTGCGCCAAATCTGTTTTCAGGGTTTTCAGGATTAGCATATACTAATTCATCTGAAGACTGATTTGTTCCTACCTTATGGTAGTATACTTTACCATACTGGTTGGTTGCAGAAAGTTCATCACCCTCTTTTGGCTCATCAAATCTCTGATAGTAAAAACCATCTTTGTACCAACTCATACCTGAAAATTTGATCCAATTGATTTCATCAGTCAAAAGTTCTTTTGTTTCTGTATTCATGATATACGCAGTACGCCAATCAGAACCGCCCACAGATATGTTGTATGCCGTGTATTTATAATCTGAAGAAAAACTAAGACCACCAAGTGCAGTAGTACCATCATCTGAAAAAGAATTCGGATCAAGAAATACTTCTGGTTCATCGCCAAAATTCTTAACTCGATATAGAATCGATTGATTTTGTAAACCATCATTTTTATAGAAATAATAGTAGTCACCGGCTTTAAAAGGTGCACTAACTTTTTCGTAGTCTTCTAATGCGGTAAGTCTTGCTTTGACATCTTCTCTAAAATCGATGTTACTTAAGTAAGAATTAGTTATCTCATTCTGAGCGTTTACCCATTCTGCCGTCTCGTCAGAAGTGTCATCTTCCAACCACCTGTAAGGATCTGATACCTCTGTACCAAAGTAGACATCTACCGTGTCAACCTTTTTCGTGTCTGGGTAATTAAGACTAAGGGCTTTATTCTCCTGAGGTTGACAAGACCATAATAGGGGTATTGCAACCAGGAAGGTCAGTTTTTTCATAGCTTTTAATTTTATTGGGCTATGAAGATAACTATAGTCCCATCAAAATGTGCAAGAGATTACATCAGAGGTAATTAGCTCTTGCGAATTTCTTTGAAGCCCAGATATGGATGCAAAACCTCCGGTAGTTTTATATGATCACCGGCTTGGTTGTTTTCTAGAACAGCAGCAATAATTCTAGGTAAGGCTAAAGCGCTACCATTTAACGTATGAGCCAACACTTTTTTACCTTCACTGTTCTTAACTCTTAGCTTTAATCTATTCGCTTGGTATGTCTCAAAGTTTGAAACAGAGCTTACTTCTAGCCACTTTTCTTGAGCTGCAGAATAAACTTCGAAATCGTATGTAATGACTGATGTGAAGCCTAGGTCGCCAGCACACAATCTCAATATTCGATACGGTAACCCGAGAGATTTTATTAAATCCTCAACATGCGCAACCATTTGATCCAATACTTCATAAGATTTGGTAGGATCTGTTACCTGCACAATTTCTACTTTGTCAAATTGATGCAGCCTGTTCAACCCTCTAACATGAGACCCCCATGATCCAGCTTCTCTTCTAAAACAAGGAGTGTGACCTGAATGCTTAATCGGCAACTGATCTTCTTTTAAGATCACGTCTCTATACATATTAGTAATGGGAACTTCAGCAGTAGGTATTAGGTATAAATCGTTTGCTTCCATGTGATACATCTGGCCTTCCTTGTCAGGCAGCTGTCCAGTACCATATCCAGATGCTTCATTAATTACAACCGGTGGTTGAACTTCTTCATATCCAGCTTCAGTCGCTTTATCAAGGAAGTAATTAATCATTCCTCTTACTAAGCGAGCACCTTGCTTTTTATAAAATGGGAAGCCAGCACCGCTTACCTTATTACCCAGTTCAAAGTCAATGATGTCAAACTCCTCTATCAGTTCCCAGTGTGGTTTCTTATTGTCCCCTAGATCCGGTATGTTCTCATCCTGTACTTTAATGATTTCATTGTCTTCATCTGACTTGCCAGGAGGGACAGATTCATGCGGAATATTAGGAATATTGTAAAGTTCTTTCTTTAGATCTGCTTCTGTCGCACTTAGCTCTTCTCCCAAAGCTTTGCTGTTATGCTTAAGCTCAGTCGTTTTGGCTTTTGCAGCTTCGGCTTCTTCTTTTTTACCCTGTTGGAAGAGTTGTCCGATTTCCTTAGCTAGCTTGTTGGATTCGTGGAGTATCTCATCTAACTGGCCTTGGAGCTTTTTTCTATTTTCGTCAAGCTCTAATATATTTTTCAGTAGACTTTCTGCATTGTCCAGGCCTCGTTTATTCAGCCCTTTAACACATCTATCAAACTCCTTTTCTATGGTAGCAACCTGCAACATGAAATCTTCATTTTTATGAGTTCGCAAAGAAAAATGATTTTATGTTGAAATAGTGCTTCAAATCATATTTAGTAAAATTTTAGTTGCTATTTGTGAAATAGTAGGGGATAGT
>CAZWLS010000277.1:0-5845 GCA_964634415.1 uncultured Roseivirgaceae bacterium
TATATTCTAGATATATAATGTTCGTCAATAGTTGCACGAACCTTAAATCCATTTAGGTCGTCAATCTGTCCAATGTTCTGTCCAGTACCAATTGATTCTCCTACTTCGACGTTCACTGTAGACAATCTTCCAGAGATTGGAGCCTTGATATATAAGTTTTCAAGGTTCTTTTTAATCATCTCCAGGTTGTTTCTAGTCCGTTCTAATGTAGCTTCCGTTTGTCTAATCTGAGTAACCGCAGTAATTGAGTCGAAACGATTTGATTCAACTTGAATCTCACGGTTATCGCTCAACCTGTTATACTCACGTTTAAGATTTAGGAATTCTTGCTCAGAGATGATTTTGTCCTCATAGAGTTTTTGACCTCTTTCATATGCATCTCTTGCTTGATCAATTTGATAGTCCAGCTCTAATAAATTACGCTTTAAATCAAACTGATTCCTTTGTAGTCCTAGCTTCGTATTCTCGAGATTATTTACAAGAATAAAAGCCTGTGTTTCTTCTCTTACAAAACTTTGCAGCAAATCATTATTTGCAAGAGATAAAATTGTATCTCCCTTATCTACTAAAATTCCACCGTCATAGAATTTTTCAGCAACAACTCCGCCTTCAATTGCATCAAGACGAATAGTTAAAATTGGGAGAACGTTTCCGTCTACAGGTATAAATTCTTGGAAATCTCCTTCATGCACAGTGGCAATATTGATTTTATTCCTTTCAACATTGAGTCTGGTTCCTCCTCCCGAGAGTAAGAAGTTGTAAACTATGAAGACTACCAGTAATCCACTACCGCAGTAGATGCTAATCTTCTTTACCGTCCATTTTTTCTTTTTGATCTTTCTATCCATCTAACAATTTGGTCGTTTTAGGTTTTCGGTTGACCACAATGCCAATAAGGATGCCATTAATTGTAACTACCTGTAAAACAGATAATTATGAGTTATGTCAGGAAAAACAAAGCAAATGTCGTGTACATAATGGTACAGAATTGTGTTCGTATTCGATCACAAATTTTAAAGAATTTCAAATTTTATGGGGATTATGCGTGAGTCGTTGACTTTGGCTAAGCGGCAAAAAAAAAGGTTCAGGAGGACTAACACCTGAACCCAAAGGTCAAAAACTCAAAATAAAAAGGACTAATGACTTCAATGTTAGCAAAAAAAGAACTTAAAAAAAAATGAAAACCATAATGATTTTAATTCGTTATGATAGTTTTACTATTATTTTTGATAGTGAATTAAACTGAGATGATAGCAAAACTTCAAATTCAACTAAATCCAGCTCTTTATTTAAGGGATCCACAGTCAAGTGATTTAGGCCAAAAAATCGTTCAAGAAAGTATTCTATTGATAAATAAAATTGGTTTTGAATCTTTCACTTTCAAGAAGCTTTCGGTAGAAATAGGGTCGACAGAAGCTTCTATCTATAGATATTTTGAAAATAAACATCGACTTCTAGTTTATTTAATTTCCTGGTATTGGAGCTACGTTGAGTATCGAATCACTTTCGAAACACATAACATAGCTGATCCGGAAGAAAAACTACGTATCGCTATTCGATTAATAACTGAGGAGTTGAGGGATGATGATAATTTTCCAGGGATAAGTGAATCAGAACTTCAGCAAATTGTTATTAATGAATCTGACAAAACTTATTTAACAAAGAACGTAGATGAAATTAATAAGGAAGGCGTATTTCGAGGTTATAAGTCTTTATGTGAAACAATAGCTTCATATATGACCGAAATAAATCCTGATTTTGAATTTCCAAGATCTCTATCAAGTACTTGCTTAGAAGCTGCCCATCAACAATTGTTTTTTGCCGAGCATTTACCACGGCTATCAGATTTAAAAAAAGGCACTGATGTGCGCGAGCAAAATTTCCAGTACGTATCCACAATCATTTTCAACTCTCTGAAAAAATGAACAACCAGCAAATCATAAGATGCCTTCAAGAATGTGCATCAAAGCTCAAAATGGATTTGAATATATCCAATTTGAAAAGTGTGGACATGATTCCGCGTCAATACGAGACTCATGAAATTGCTGAATTTCAGCGAGACCTAATTGAAGCAGCCAATGACGCAGGTGTAGTGTTGATTGAAAAGCATTTAAATAAAGAAACACTTAATGATCTAATAACGAACAATAAAACCCCTCTTATTGTATTTGTTGAACAAGAGGGTTTTTATCCTGCTTTTCTAAGAAAAGATCGAAAGAAGACTTATTTGGAATTCATCACTAATTCCGGAGACCTGAAAGTTTTAGAAGTTGATAGCATAGATGAAATTAACTTTTCCACAAACAACCATGGAGAACTGTTCACCCTTTCTTGTTTTGCTTACCAGAGCTTCATGTCGGGTGATGAAACTAAGACCGTATCGCCTGTTCGAAGACTATTTCAATTGTTATCTGCGGATAAAAAAGATATTTTCTTTGTTTACGTATATGCAGCACTAATAGGTCTCGTAAGTTTAACACTTCCTTTAGGAATCCAAGCTGCTGTTGAGTTAATTTCAGGTGGAGTTGTCTTCAGCTCAGTCTACTTATTAATAGGTTTAATAATAATCGGGACACTCGGAACAGGGATTTTACAAGTACTTCAGATCACTATTGTGGAATTCCTTCAAAGAAGAGTATTCACCAAATCAGCTTTTGAATTTGCGTTTAGGGTACCCCGTATTAAAATGGAATCTGTGCTCAACATGCATATGCCTGAGCTTATGAATAGGTTTTTTGACGTATTGACCCTCCAAAAAGGACTACCTAAAATTTTAATTGATCTTTCTACAGGTATTATTCAAATACTTTTTGGATTGCTCTTGCTTGCTTTCTATCACCCATTTTTCATTGTTTTTGGACTCGGACTCTTAGGCCTACTATTTTTAATCTTCTTTTTTACTGGCCCTAAAGGATTAAAAAGTTCGATTAAGGAATCTAAGTATAAATACAAGGTGGTCTATTGGTTAGAGGAGATGGCTCGCACACTCTACTCATTTAAACTTGCAGGTAATACAATTTTACCACTTCGTAAAACTGACTACTTGGTGAACAATTACCTTGAAAACAGGAGCTCCCACTTCAAGATCTTAATAACCCAGTATGCATTCATTTTATTATTTAAAGCAATCATTACGGGAGGGCTTTTGATTCTGGGTACCATATTGGTTATGCAACGAGAAATTACACTTGGTCAGTTTGTTGCATCTGAGGTAATCATTATTCTCGTACTCGCGTCAGTAGAAAAGATAATCATGTATATGGATGTAGTATATGATATGCTTACTGCTGTAGATAAGATTTCTCAAGTAACAGATCTTCCTCTTGAAAACTCAGGTGGTATCGATATTCCTGAAGTACAATTAAAAGATGGCTATCAGGTAATCATGGATGATGTTTCATATACTTACCCTGGTGCCAAATCACCTTCACTCAAAAATCTTTCTCTAAAGGTGGAGAAAGGAAATTCTCTTTGTATTAGCGGAGGAAGTGGTACGGGTAAAACAACACTAACAAATATTATTGCTGGAATTCATCAAAGCTATTCGGGCACGATGACTTACAATGGGTACTCATTGCGAGATTTAGATGCTACATTTATTAGGGATAGGATCGGAAAAAATGTGTCTCAAGAAGATATATTCGAAGGAACAATTCTTGAAAATATTCTTGTAGGAAAACCAACATCCAGTATCGAATACGCACTTGAAGCTATAGAAGCGGTAGGATTAAAAGATCAAATTAACAAATTAGAAGATGGATTGAATACCGAGATGCTTGCTGGCGGAAAGGGATTTTCTTCTTCATTTGTCAATAAACTTGTTTTGGCAAGGTGTTTAGCAAAGCAACCTGCCATGCTTATTCTCAACGACTTTTTCAACAACTTTTCTAAAAGAGAGAGGCTCGAATTGATTGAGCTTGTAACCAACAGAAAAAGAATTTGGACACTAATCGTTGTTTCAAATGATCCACTTGTTATGGCTGCATGCGATAACGTCTTGTATCTCGATGGTGGAGAGAAAAAAGCTTATGGACCTTTCGAAGAATTAATTAAAGAAGAAGACATTCTTAAAGACATCTACTAATGGATCGTTTAGACAAACTTGCCGAAACCCAACTATACTCACTCAGGACACTAAAAACCCCTGAAATAGGCCGAACAGTAGCCAAAGTGTTAATGGTCATAGTTGGTATATTCATCATATTCTTATTTCTACCTTGGCAACAAAACATTAGAGGCAAAGGAAGATTAACGGCTTTAAATCCGAGAAATAGACCACAAATGGTGGAGTCCGCCATAGCTGGCAGAATTACTAATTGGCATGTCATAGAAGGAGATTATGTGAATAAAGGAGATGTGTTACTTACGATCTCGGAGATTAAAGACAAATATTTTGATCCTAATATAGTACCTCGTCTCCAAGAGCAGGTAACGGCCAAGAAAAATGCAGCCGAGGCTAAAGACAATAAAATAACTGCATTGAATACTCAAATAGTTGCATTAGAAAATGCACTAGTTGCAAAAATGGCTCAGGCCAAAAACAAATTGAAGCAGTCTCAACTTAAACTTGAGGCTGATTCGTTGGCTTATTTAGCTGAACAAGTGAATTATGATAATGCTAAAAGTATTTTTGACCGAAATAAGAATCGCTTTGATGCAGGAAATATTACACTAACAAAGTTTCAGGAAATTGAAAATAAATTTCAGAATAGTGGCGCTAAGGTTCTTAAAGCAGAAAATGAATGGCTACAGCGAAAAGCTGATCTCGCCAATGCAACTCTAGAATTGGCATCTATTGATGCAGAATACACTGATAAAATTAGTAAGGCTAGGTCTAACTTAAATGAAACTATCGCGAGCAGAAATGAAACGCAGGCCGAGATTGCTAAAATGGAAAATGAACTTACCAATGTACAGGTACGCCAATCTCAGTATCAAATAAAAGCGCCTCAATCAGGCTATGTTGTTCAAGCGGTTAAAGTCGGGATTGGAGAAACGATAAAAGAAGGAGGTGCAGTAGCTACAATCCTCCCAGAATCAGAAGATATAGCATTTGAGATGTACATCGAGGCTATGGATATGCCTTTGATAGCCAAAGGAAGAAAAGTGAGAGTTGAGTTTGATGGTTGGCCAGCACTAGCCTTTTCAGGATGGCCTAACGCATCAGTAGGAACTTTTGGCGGTGAGGTAGCTATCATCGATCGTGTAGAAAGTAAAAATGGAATGTTCAGAATCATCGTTAAACCTGATAAAAACGATGAGGCTTGGCCAGATTTATTACGAATAGGCTCTGCGGCAAAAGGATGGGTGATGCTTAATGATGTGCCAATTTGGTATGAAATATGGCGAAATATGAATGGATTCCCTGCTACCATGTATCAGGATACCGAAACAGAAGCAAAATCAGCTAAGAAATGAGACGGTATTTACTAGCCATATTTCTAATACCTATTCTTGGAGCAGGTCAAGTAAATACTACTGATTCCGTAGCAATAGACACTTCGTTTTTGACATTGGAAACGGTGCTCAAAATGTCTCTTTCCTATCATCCAATAGTAAAGCAGGCTGACTTACTCAATGAAAATGCCAGGGCTACACTACGAGAAGCGAGGGGCCAACTCGATCCTAAAGTAGAATTAGACTATGATCTAAAGGATTTTAAAGAGACTGAATATTACAACTTATTGAAGACCACCTTTAAAATCCCAACCTATATTGGTATCGATCCGAAAATAGAGTTTATTCAGAATACTGGAGATTTTGTAAGCCGCGAAAATTTAATTCCCGATGCTAATGATAACCAACAAGTAGCCGTAGGAATATCTGTTCCGCTAGGTAAAGGTTT
>CAZWLS010000278.1:0-5836 GCA_964634415.1 uncultured Roseivirgaceae bacterium
ATACTTTCGAATGAGGTTTGCTGAGGAAAGCACAGTGGTCAATGGAGTTCTAAATTCATGACTAGCCATTGAAACAAAACGAGACTTTAATTCTCCAAGCTCTTTTTCTTTCTCTAAAGATTTTAAAATTTCTTTTTCTGCTTTCTTAAGATCTTCCAAGCTTTCCTTAAGAGCCTCTTCTGCAAGCTTCCTTTCCTGAATTTGACTTTCCAAGCCAAGGTTCATATGTTCCAACTCGCTTGTGCGTTCTTTTACTTTTTTTTCAAGTTCTTCTGTGTATTCCTTCAGTTGCTTTCGCTGATCTTCGAGAATTTGCTCATTTTTTTTTCTAATAGTAATGTCTGTGATAAAAGCAACAACCATTTTTTGATCGTCGTGCTGTATGTAACTAAGGCTTATTTCAACAGGGAAGGTGGTTTTGTCTTTCTTTAGACCAGATAAGTCTCTACCTATTCCCATTTGCTTAGGGTGTGGATTATTAATATAGTCTTCACGGTAGCCCTTGTGCTTGGGTCTGAACTCATTTGGCACCAGTTCTTCTACTTTAATTCCCTTCAACTCGCTTTCATCATACCCAAACATGTCTGTAGCTCGAGGATTTGCCATTTCCACTTCTCCGTTAGCGTTGAATAGCATTATGCCTTCACTGGAACTATGAAAAAGCTTCCCTAATAGCTCTAGTCCCTGTTTTGACATAATATCCTGACTATCTAGTTTCATGGTTTATTGAGTTATTTCGGTAAACCTACTACTCCGATCTGATAAAATTCAACAATACCCTTGACGAATGTCAATTAGATCTTGAAAAGGCTAATCTATGTTTGGATCTTAAAATAGAACTGCGTGATTTCAAGTATACTTATCCCAACTGATTTTTCTCCAGCATCCTGGAATGCGACTCAACTAGGCATTGAACTTTTTCAAAGACATGAAGATACCAAGCTGTCTTTGCTTCATGTATATCCAATAGCCGCAAAGTATCAAGAAGACTCAGAGGATACAGAAAAGAAGATAGAGCATATGAAGAATCGAATGATTCAACTATCAAATGACCTGAATGAGAAAATAACTAACGCGATTGAAAATGTGGTTTTACCTGGCAATGTCAACGATGTGATGTTAGAATATATTGAGAATAATAGGTTCGATTTAGTGATTGTTGGAATCAACAGTAATGGACAAAATAATGACATTGGAAGTCATACAATAAATGTCATTGAGAAAAGCGGTGTGCCTGTAATGATAGTTCCGAATAGATAGCAATGGAATTACTAGAGTTAGAGGAAATCAAATGTCATCATTGTGGAGACAATTGTGATGAGTCGATCCAATCTGAGGATTATCACTTTTGTTGTTATGGTTGTAAAGCAGTTTTTGAGTTAATCAATCAAAGCGAATTAAAATCATATTATTCAGAGACTTCAATTGAGAATAAGTCACTTTCTGAAATTAAAGCGGAGAGGAAGTATGCTTTTCTTGAGAATTTAGATATCCAAAAACAACTACTTCGTTTCAAGAGCGAGGAATTGTCAGTAATAAAGCTGTTCTTGCCAGGTATTCACTGCAGTTCTTGTATTTACCTACTAGAGCATCTACCTCAATTGGAATCTGGAGTATTAAGAGCTGAGGTAAATTTTATAAAAAGAGAAGTAACAATCACTTACGATCATCACAGCACCTCGCTGAAAGAACTTGCAGTATTATTATCTCAGCTTGGGTACCCACCTGGTATAACTCTTGAAAGTTTAGATAAGACAAAAAAGCAAGTGGTTAAGACTAACGTAGGTACCAAAATAGCAATTGCAGGTTTCTGTTTTGGGAATACGATGCTGATGAGTATGCCTGAATATTTAGATCAAAATTTCTTACTTACCGATGACTTTAAAAGTGTATTCAATTGGATAAATCTTGCATTAACGTTGCCGATTTTATATGCCGGGTATGACTATTTTGACAAGGCATGGAGAGCACTGAGATTTAGAACAATGAATATAGATGTGCCAATCGCGTTGGGTATTGCCACACTTTTCGGACGATCTGCTTTTGAAATTATTTCAGGTACAGGCATGGGCTATGCAGATTCTCTAGCAGGTCTTGTATTCTTTCTACTTATTGGAAAATGGTATCAAGGCAAAACCTATCAAGCTTTGGCCTTTGATCGTGACTTTACTTCATATTTCCCAATATCTGTCACAGGTTTAGTTAATGAAGAAGAAGTATTGATTCCTTTAAAAGAGTTGAAGAAGAGTGACGTAGTTGTTGTTCATAATGATGAGTTGATACCTGCTGATGGAATTCTGATTGAAGGTACGGCTAACATTGACTACAGTTTTGTGACAGGAGAATCTAAGCCAGAGCAAATAAATGTTGGACAAAAACTCTTTGCCGGTGGACGACAAAAGGGGGGAGAGTTGATCATTGAGTTACTCGATAGCGTTGATAATAGCGAGTTGACAAGCATATGGAATTCTAAGTCTTTCAAAGAGAAAAACCCTTTGACTCTCCATACCTGGGTGGATCGAATCAGCAAGTATTTCACTGGTACCATAATTATGTTGGCTATACTGGCAGGTCTTTATTGGTGGATTGCAGACCCAACACATGTTTGGAATGTAGTTACAGCAGTATTGATAGTAGCATGTCCATGTGCTTTAGCATTGGCGCTGCCTTTTACATATGGCCATGCTATGAGAAAGCTAGGTAGTATTGGCCTTTACCTCAAAAATGCCGAGGTAATAGAATCGTTGGCGAAGATAGACACTATTGTGTTTGACAAAACGGGGACGTTAACCACCGCTGATAGAGGCACTTTTTATATAGGAGATGATTTGACACATAAGGAAAAGGAATGCCTTCGGTCTGCACTTGGAAACTCGGCGCATCCATTAAGTAGAATCATTCATAATCAATTACCCGTTTCTCAGAAATGGCCGCTAACAAAGTTTAAAGAAACAGTAGGGCAAGGATTCGATGCTTTAGTGGAGGGTATCACAATTAAGGTAGGTTCGTATGAATTTCTTGGCTTACAAGAGGCAGATAGCATATCAAATTTGACTATGGTATATGTTATTATTGGTGATAAGAAAGGAAGATTTGAAATAAAATCTAACTATAGAAAAGGACTATTTGATTCGTTGAATAAGTTGAATAGCGATGGATATTACCTTGCCTTACTGTCTGGTGATAATGATTCTGAAAGAGGATATCTTAAGCCATTCTTCTCAGAATTAATGTTTAGACAAAAGCCGGCAGACAAACTCTCATATTTACGAGATTTGAAGTCTAATCACTTGATGGTAGGAGATGGTCTAAATGATGCAGGAGCACTGAAAGAGGCTTCTGTAGGTATTGCAGTTTCAGAAGACATTCATCAGTTTTCTCCAGCATGCGATGCGATTTTATCCTCAAAGCGCATCACCAATATACCTTCGATTATGACCTTTTCTCGCAGGATTGTAAGGATTGTTTTTGCAGCCTTTTTCATTTCATTTTTGTATAATATAATCGGTTTGATATATGCGATTTCGGGACAGTTAACTCCTTTGTTATCAGCTATTTTAATGCCTATAAGTTCAGTTACCGTTGTTGGATTTGTCACACTTATGGTTGGCTGGTACGGAAGAAGAATTTTTCCTAATCAATCCTAAGATCTATCTTGGTTGAATGAGGAGAAGTTTCTTTTTATTGTTTTTTACCTTGATCGTTTATCAAACTTGGTCTCAGTCGGCCCGAGACCGGATTGAGCAAGCAATTGTTAAAAAAGATTACAAAGTATCTGATCCAATCGCAAAGGACTTAATAAAGAGTGAGTTACCTTCTGAGCGTGCATTAGGTTATTGGGCTTTGGGTGTGGCTGAGTTATCTAATGATCCTGACAACGCGATTTCTTATTTAGACCAAGCATTAAACGAAAATCCGGACGAAGTCCTATTGATAAAGGTGCTAAATGCGCAAGCGAATTACTACGATATCACTGGTTCCACGCGTAAGGCTGTAGATATCTTTCTCAAGGTTGTCGATTTAGCAAAAGATTACGATACGCTTTTATTGTCTGGAGTTTGCAACAACCTTTGTATTGCCTATCGATCCTTAGATATGTTCGATTCAGCAACTTATTACGGATTTAGCGGATTAGAATATGCCACTAGTGCAAATCAAGTTTACGAGCAGAAGAGGCTTAATAATTCTATTGCAATAGTATTTGCAATGCAAGATGATCTAGATAAAGCATCATTTTATTTTAATGAATCTTTGAAAATTGCATTGGCAAACAATGATTCTACAGGAATTTCTAAAGGATATGTCAACCTTACGCAGGTGAAAATCTATCAAGGAAAGCTAGACAGCGCGAAGCTTTATTTATCCAAGGCCGAATCTTACAATAATCGCAATAGAAATGCCCTCGATATTATGGATATGTACGCCTTACTTGCTGAGGTTAATAGTTCGGAAGGTCTATTGAATGAAGCCATCCTTAATTTAGAATTAGCAATTGAATCATTAAATGGTTTGGACTACCCAGCTGAAAAGGCAAACTTGTACCTCCAAAAATCAGAATTACTCATTCAATCTAGGGAATTTTTACAGAGTCAGAAGAGTCTGGATAATGCCAACGCATTTTTGAATAAAATGGATGGAAGCTCATTGCATTTAGAATCTGTGAAATTGCAAAAAGAGCTATTTAAAATGCAAGGCAAATTGCGGTCAGCACTCGAATTAGATGAAAAAATAGATTCTTTAACCGAACTGAGATTCAATATTGAAAAGTCTCGCGCCATAGAAGATATTCAAGCGAAATACGAGTCTGATAAAAAGCAAAGAAAAATTGAAAGCCTGGAACAACTAGCTGAAATTTCCGAACTAGAAATACAGCGGCAATATTTGATGTTATTAGGAGGGGGGCTAGTGATTGTCATCATAGTAATTGGGGGTTATTTCTTTTATCGAAATCGCATGCTTCTTTTAACCCAACAAAGACTTTTGGTGGAGCAAAAATTGCTTCGCTCTCAGATGAGTCCTCACTTTTTATTTAATGCGCTCGCTTCTATTCATACATTCATTTTAAAAGGGGATAAAGGTGAAGCATCACAGTATCTTTCATTATTTAGTGAGCTGACACGGGATATTCTAGACCATTCTTCAAAAGATTGGATTCTTTTGAAGAAGGAACTGGAAACTCTAGAAAAGTATATTCAGGTTCAAAAATTACGTTTTCCAAGCATAGTGACAGAAATCCAAGTTGATACTTCAATAGAAAGTTCTAACATTTTATTTCCACCGCTTTTATTACAACCATTTGTTGAAAATGCATTTGAACACGGATTTAAAGGAATGAAAAATGGGGAATTGAATATAAAAATTGAACAGAAGAACGATTGCCTTTATATCAGGATAGAGGATGATGGTAGTGGTTTAGATTCTTCTCAATCTATTCATGAATCCAAGGCTATGAAAATTGCCAGCGAGCGCCTTTCACTACTTTATAGAAATAAAGAAACTAACTTTTCAGTTGCCAATAGAATTGATAAAACTGGTGTTGTTGTTACTATTACAATCCCTAAGGAAGAAGCATTATGATATCTGTCTTTGTAGTTGAGGACGAAGTTAGAGTTTTGGAAGCCACCCTAGCTATGCTAGATCAACTTGATGTTACGGTTGTGGGTACGGCATCAAATGTAGAAGATGCTTATAATGGGATTATCACTAACCGTCCAGATGTAGTGTTAATGGATGTGAGGATGCCAATTATGGACGGAGTCGCAGCCACAAAAGAAAGAAAAACTCATTTTCCCGAAGTAAAAGTTTTAGTTCTCACAACTTTTGATGATGATGAATA
>CAZWLS010000279.1:0-5832 GCA_964634415.1 uncultured Roseivirgaceae bacterium
GCTTGTTCCTACTTCCAAAATTGGGAAAAGGTCTGTCAAATAATCTCTAAGAACATTTCCAGTTACAGAAATTGTATCCTGCCCTTCACGAATTCTATCTACAGAAAATTGTGTCGCTTCCACTGGAGACATGATGTGGATCTCAAGACCATTTGTATCATGGTCTTTTAAATAAACCTCAAGCATTTTAATACGCTGTGTTGCTTCAGTTCTTTTCTTATCGCGCCAAAACACTGCAGGAGAACCTGTGGCTTTTGCGCGATTTACTGCCAACTTCACCCAGTCTTGTACAGGAGCATCCTTCACTTGACACATTCTGAAAATATCTCCCTGATTCACGTCTTGCTCTAAGAGAACGGTTCCATCTGTGGCAACAACTTGAACCTTTCCAACAGCATCAAATTGGAATGTTTTATCGTGCGAACCGTATTCTTCTGCTTTTTGCGCCATTAATCCTACATTAGGTACACTTCCCATTGTGGTAGGATCGTAAGCCCCATTCTTCTTACAATCTTCTATTACCGTCTGATAAACTCCAGAATAAGATCTGTCTGGAATGACCGCTTTAGTATCTTCAGTTTTGTTATCCTTATTCCACATCTGTCCAGATGTGCGGATCATTGCTGGCATAGAAGCATCAATAATCACATCACTTGGCACATGTAAATTCGTGATTCCCTTATCTGAATTCACCATTGCTAAAGCAGGACGAGATTCATAAACTTTTTCAATATCTGCCTCTATCTCGCTTCTCTTGGCTTCATCCAAAGATTGGATTTTATTGTAGACATCACCAATACCACTTTTTGCGTCCACACCAATTTTAGCAAACAAATCAGAATGTTTTTCAAAGACCTCCTGATAGAAAACTTCTACAGCAGCCCCAAAGATGATTGGATCAGAAACCTTCATCATTGTAGCCTTCATATGTAATGAGAAAAGCACGTTGTTCGCTTTTGCATCTTCAATTTCAGCAGCGATGAAAGATTTCAACTTATCCATATTCATAACCGAAGTATCAATAACTTCTCCAGCTTGAATAGGGAAACTTTCTTTTAATGTCTTAGCAGAACCATCAGAACCAACGAAGTTGATTTTAACATCAGTTGCAGAATCAACTGTGGTTGATTTTTCACTCCCATAGAAATCACCACCACTCATGCTAGCAACATGAGATTTAGAATCAGACGCCCACGCTCCCATGCTATGAGGGAATTTCTTTGCGTAATTTTTTACAGCTTTTGGCGCTCGACGATCAGAGTTTCCTTCTCTCAACACTGGATTAACCGCACTGCCTTTTACCTTATCGTATCTAGCTTTTACATCTTTCTCTTCATCATTTTGGGGGTCTACTGGATAATCTGGTAGCGCGTATCCTTGAGATTGCAACTCCTTGATAGTAGCAGTAAGCTGAGGGATAGAAGCACTGATATTAGGCAATTTGATAATGTTAGCTTCTGGCGTCTTTGCTATTTCACCTAGTTCTGAAAGCGCATCTCCAATTCGCTGGTCTTCAGACAAAAACTCTGGAAATACAGCAATTATTCTACCTGCTAATGAGATATCTCTGGTTTCTATATTAACACCTGCCTTGCCTGCAAAAGCTTTTACAATTGGAAGTAGAGATTTAGTTGCCAAAGCAGGAGCTTCGTCGGTATGTGTATATATAATCTTGGCCATTTCTATTGGTCTATGTTTTTTAGTTTGGTTTACTAGTCGCTAACATCATCTGCAGCAATAAGTTCTTAATAACTCTCTTTTTCGTTTGGAAATTCTTTGGATTTAATATCAGACACATAATTCTCAAATGCATCTTTCATTATCGCATTTAAATCTGCGTATTGTCTTAAAAACCTTGGCTTAAAATCTTGGGTGATTCCTAACATGTCATGAACCACCAAAACCTGACCATCAGTATCTGGGCCTGCACCAATTCCAATTGTAGGTATGGAAATAGACTCAGAAACCTTCTTTGCTAGTTTTGACGGAATTTTTTCCAGAACAATTGCAAAGCAACCAAGCTCTTCTAAAATTTTGGCATCTTCCAATAATTTTTGCGCTTCAGCCTCCTCTTTAGCACGAACAGTGTACGTGCCAAACTTATAAATAGATTGTGGAGTAAGACCAAGATGGCCCATCACTGGGATTCCGGCAGAAAGTACGCGAGAGATACTTTCTTTAATCTCAACTCCTCCTTCCATTTTCACTGCATGCCCCCCTGATTCCTTCATTATTCTAATGCATGATCGCAATGCTTCGGATGAACTTCCTTGGTAACTACCAAATGGCACATCTACTACCACCAATGCACGGTTTACAGCTTTAACCACCGAGGTGGCATGCCAAATCATATGATCAAGCGTTATTGGAAGTGTTGTTTCGTTACCAGCCATAACATTAGAGGCACTATCACCAACTAAGATTACGTCTACTCCTGCTTGATCAATGATCTTAGCCATTGAGTAGTCATAGGCTGTTAACATGGATATCTTTTCCCCTTTCGACTTCATTTCTTGAAGTTGATGGGTAGTAACAATTTTAATATTTCCGTGTATGCTCATGGCTTAAAATGGATGCGCAATTTACATAATCACAGCTTGATCCTAAAATGAAATACTCTCTCAAGCAGTATAGATTTTATTCATATTTTGACGAAATCACTTGTTTGAGTATTCTTGCCAGTCTCTATTTAACATTTATTTCTCTACAGTTTATGAAAGCACCTTTTATTTCAGACCTATCTCTTCCAGCAGTTGCTGCTCCCATGTTTCTCATTTCAGGACCTAAAATGGTAATCGAATGCTGCAAAAACGGCATTGTAGGAACGTTCCCAGCATTAAATAACAGAACTACAGAAGGATTTGAAGAGTGGGTGATTGAAATAAAGGAGGAATTGGATAGATGGGAAAGAGAGACTGGAAAAAAAGCTGCTCCATTCGGAGTAAATCTCATTGTGCATAAGACTAATCCTCGTTTAGAGGCAGATTTAGCAATAGTTGTCAAACACAAGGTGCCTTTGATTATTACTTCATTAGGTGCTGTGAGTCAACTGGTAGATGCTGTTCATAGCTACGGAGGATTGGTATTTCATGATGTAATCATGAAGCGCCATGCTGAAAAGGCAGCCGAGGCGGGTGTTGATGGACTAATTTTGGTTTGCGCAGGTGCAGGTGGTCACGCAGGCACGTTGAATCCAATGCCTTTTATTGGCGAGGTTCGTCAATTTTTCAAAAAAACCATTTTACTGTCGGGATGTATTTCAACAGGAAGAGATGTAGCGTCAGCGATGCAAATGGGTGCAGACCTGGCTTATATGGGCACAAGGTTTATTAACACGCAAGAAAGCGAGGCGCCCGAAGAATATCGACAAATGATTATAAATGCGGGTGCATCAGATATTGTATACACAGCTGCAGTTTCAGGAGTAAATGCAAACTTTTTGAGGCCAAGTCTTGAATCCATGGGTATTACTGAAGAAATGTGGAAGAATACCGCTAAGGTTGACTTTGGGGAAGAATTAGACACTAGCGACGAAGCAAAAGCTTGGAAAACGATCTGGTCTGCTGGGCAAGGCGTCACCAAAATAGCAGATTCACCCAGTCTAAGTGAACTCGCTGACAGGCTTAAAAGAGAATTTAAAGAAGCATTGCAAGAACAAGCAGACCTATTGAATAAGTACTAGCTTTTCCATTTAATGCTACAACCTATACTAGGTTTTTGATCTTCAATCTGAGGTTCATCTTCCAAATGCGCCTCTAACGCATTTACTAAGTCATCTCCAGTAACTGGCTCAGGATTACCAGGGGTGCTTGCATCGAAACGGCCACGATAAATACATTTGAGATCTTCGTCAAACAAGAAGAAATCAGGCGTACATGCTGCCTGGTATGCTTTTGCGACTTCTTGCGTTTCATCAAACAAGTATGGAAAATTAAATTCAAACTCCTCAGCTTGCTCTTTGAGTCCTTCTGGCGAATCATCCGGATAGGCAGCAGGATCATTTGAGCTTATAGCCACAAATCCAATTTTCTGAGACGAGTACTGTCTGGCGACAACCGCAATTTCCTCTTCGATATTTTTCACATAGGGACAATGGGCGCAAATAAACATTACTACTACGCCGTATTCTAATCGAACATCTTCGAGGGTTTTGTTTTCACCAGATATTACATCCAGCAAGTCAAAGTCCGGAGCTACTGTGCCTATAGGCATCATGGTGGATTCTACTGCAGCCATACTTTTGAATTGATTATTTTTAAATCTGAGCTAAAAGTTAATACATCACATTACATGAAAAAACTCATTACCCTTCTTTTCATAGTTTTTGCATATCAGTTCTCGTTTGCACAGATCACTTCGGCACCATCTAGAACATCCGGAGATGGCCCTTACGACATGACCATCATTAGAGGAGCTACGCTAATAAACGGCAATGGGGCACCGCCCATTGGACCTGTTGATATCGTTATTGAAAAAAACAAGATTACCCAAGTTCAAGTGGTAGGTTATCCTGGAGTAGAGATTAATGAAGAAAGGAGACCAAAACTTGAAGGAAATGGTATTGAGGTAGATGCTGAAGGAATGTATGTATTACCTGGATTTGTAGATATGCATGGCCACATTGGCGGTACTAGTCAAGGAACGACAGCAGAATACGTCTTTAAGCTATGGTTAGCCCATGGCATCACGACAGTACGGGACCCATCTGCGGGTAATGGACTTGATTGGGTATTAAGTCATAAAAATAGAAGTGCAAACAATGAAATAGCGGCTCCACGTATTCTAGCATACACTTCTTTTGGTCAAAATCTTGAAAAAGTTAAGGTTGTTAGAAACATTCCGGGTGAAAGATCTGCTTCGAGTGAAGTTTTAAAAGGTCCAATCACCACTGCTGAGGAAGCAGTTTCGTGGGTAAGAGCTAATTACCGAAGAGGTGCGGATGGCATCAAATTTTTTGGAGCCTCTCCTGAAGTGATGGAAGCAGCTTTAAAAGAAAACAAAAGATTAGGACTGCGATCTGCATGTCATCATGCCCAATTAAATGTTGGGTGGTGGAATGTTCTCAACTCAGCTGAGGCAGGACTCACCACTATGGAACATTGGTATGGTTTACCTGAGGCACTTTTCAATGATCGTGTGGTTCAAGATTATCCGGTAGACTACAATTATCAAAATGAGCAAGACAGGTTTGGAGAAGCTGGAAGGCTTTGGAAACAGGCAGCAAAGCCTTACTCAGAAAAATGGAACCAAGTAATGAACAGACTCCTAGAGTTGGACTTCACCATTGATCCAACTTTCAATATTTATGAAGCTAGTAGGGATCTCATGCGTTCAAGGAATGCTGATTGGCATAAAGACTACACACTCCCTTCACTATGGTCGTTCTATCGTCCGAGTAAAATATCTCACGGTTCCTACTGGCATTATTGGGGCACTGAAGAAGAGGTTGCATGGAAGGAAAACTACAAACTATGGATGACCTTCATCAATGAGTATAAAAATAGAGGAGGTCGTGTTACGACAGGATCTGATTCTGGCTTTATATATCAACTTTATGGGTTTGCTTATGTACGTGAGCTTGAATTACTAAGAGAGGCAGGCTTTCATCCACTAGAAGTGATAAGATCAGCAACATTAATGGGTGCTGAAGCTCTGGGCATGGAAAAAGAAATTGGAACTGTTGCGGTAGGGAAAATGGCAGATTTGGTCATTGTAGAAGAAAATCCACTTGCCAATTTAAAAGTGCTCTACGGAACTGGTGCAATCAAATTAACCAAGGACAATGAAATTACCCGGGTTGGAGGTGTAAAGTATACGATTAAAGATGGCGTG
>CAZWLS010000280.1:0-5820 GCA_964634415.1 uncultured Roseivirgaceae bacterium
AGTAGAAACCACGTTAAACTTGACTCATGGTGATCTCTACGCGAGTTTACCTTTTGCGAAGCAGTCGGGGCAAATTTCCGTTGCAGCGAGACTATCTTTCAACGACTTAATTTCGACACCCACCTTCAACTCTATCAGCAATAAGCTTTTTGAGGGTAGTTTGACTGAAGATGTGCAGGGGATTTCTGAAGATTTTGAATACAATAGCAAACTAGTCTTCAATGATATCAACGTAGTTGTAGACTTTAAACCTGTTGGGAATAATGAATTCTCAGCAAGCCTTTTGAGCTCAAGGAGTAAGTTGAACTATAATTCTGAGGACGAGGAAGATGTTCTTCAATCTATACAAGAACATAATGTAAGATCCTTTGGATCGAACCTTTCTTGGACCAGACGATGGGCTGATCCATTCTCCAGTGAACTGAGCGTTTCATATGCTGATTATCACATGGATTATTCGTTGATCAATGTCAGACGTGAAGAAGACGAAGGTCCGGAAGATGATCTTCAAACACGTATCAATAATCTCAAAAATTTCGAATCACGACTCAAATTGACCTATGCTCTAGCAAAAAATCATGCAATTGATGCAGGGTATCAGTTTAATGATGTGAAAGCAGATTTGACGATTAATGAAGATTTTTTCTTTGAAGAGGATTTTACTGAATCAATTATGAGTGATGGCACTGTTCACGGGATATTTGCTAATTACTTCGGCAAGTTCAGATCTGGAATTCAACTAGGAGTTGGTGTTCGTTACAATGGCTATGAGATTCTCAATGACTATAGAATTGATCGACAAGTGAGGTTGAACTATGAAGTGGCACCGGGTATTCTCTTGAAATCCTCTATTGGTGTTTATCATCAATATATCAGTTCATTAAAAGAGGTGGATTTTGTTTTTTCAAATACCATCGAGCAAAATTGGATTACCGCAGAACGAGAAGAAGACATCCCAATAATTAAAAACGAGCAAGTGGTGCTAGGAGCATTGATTACCAAAGCAGGGTGGGTAGTGGATGTTGATGCTTACTATAAGCAAGTTTTAGCTCCTGTTGCATGGAATTTTGGATTTCGTATAGAGGATGATGAAGTGTTGGTTTCAGGCGTTGACGAGATAAAAGGACTTGATTTGACGGTGAAGAAACGGTGGAAGTATTACCGAGCATGGTTGAGTTATACATTTCAGGATTCAGAAGTTGAGGCAAGAGAGCAGACCTTTACTTCGGGATTAAATATTAGGCATCAACTGCAAGTATCGCAGACCATGAACTACAAGCAGTTTGAATTCTCACTGGGCTATACCATGCGTTCAGGATTGCCATTTACTCGTGCTTTAGGTTTTGAGGAATTTGTTGAGGATGATGGAGAGCCATTTTTTGATATCGAGTATGAGAAAGTAAATACTAGCAGATTACCTACATACCATCGACTTGATGCGTCTGCATGGTATAAATTGAAGAAGAAGAAGGGATCGCGGTTTTCTGCAGAGTTCGGTTTATCTATACTTAATGTATTAAACACTAATAACTTCTATAGTCGATCATATTCCATAGAAGAGGACGAGGAAGATCAGATATTCATACTCCAGAGCGATCGAAAGCTAATCGGAATTACCCCGAATGTCAGCATGAGGTTTAAGTTTTAATCTGTCCATATTTAATCAAACAATGTCCACTTCAAATGGTTGTTTGAAGGCGTAATTAGGATATTGAATGAAGCTTACTGAACGTGAACTAAATAGGGTAATAGAAATGGCTTGGGAGGACAGAACTCCATTTGAAGCTATCAAGTATCAGTTTGAATTGAGTGAAGGGGAAGTGATCAAAATTATGCGTGACGAACTCAAACCATCCAGTTTCAAGCTGTGGAGAAAACGTGTAAACAGTGGAGTTAGCCAAAAGAGCTCAAAAAAGAGAAATCCTGAAATAGACAGATTTAAATGCTCCAGGCAGAGAAATATTTCGCTGAATAAGATTTCCAAAAGATGAATTTCCCTACTGATTACGAATCAATCATTGGTCGTCTTAAATCTGTAAACCCTGAGTCGTATGGAAAAAGCAGAAACTTTATAGACGGTGCGGTAACTCGACTTTCACCTTATATCTCTCGAGGTGTAATATCTACTAAGATGGTGATGGATCATGTAATGTCACTAGATCTTCCTTTTTATAAAGTAGAAAAACTTGTTCAAGAACTGGCATGGAGAGATTATTGGCAGCAAGTGTGGCTTGCTAAAGGAGATGGTATCAATAGAGATTTAAAGCATCAGCAACTGGATGTAGAAAATCATGAAATGCCATCAAGTATTGTTGCAGCTACTACAGGGGTGAATGCCATTGATAATGCAATAACCGAGTTTTATGATAATGGGTACCTACATAATCATGTGAGGATGTACATAGCATCAATAGCATGTAACGTAGGGAAGTCCCATTGGGCGACACCTTCACGATGGATGTACTATCATCTTTTAGATGGAGACTGGGCGAGCAATACACTTAGTTGGCAATGGGTAGCCGGAGCCAATGCAAATAAGAAATACTTTGCGAATCAGGAAAATATAAATAAATACTGTTATTCGGATCAGAGAGGAAGTTATTTGGATGTTTCTTATTCAGAAATTGCTCAAATTTCTATTCCGAATGAATTGGTAGAAACTACCAATCCAGCTCTGGAGACACCATTTCCAGAACGCTCTGAAATCATGTTGGATGAGGCAAAGCCAACATTGATTTATAACTATTACAACCTAGATCCTTCCTGGCGTAGCGATATCGATGCGAATAGAATATTACTCATCGAACCATCGATTTTTAATGATCACCCCATTTCTAAAAACTCCATTGACTTCATGTTGGCATTGACTGAAAACATCCCTGGTATTCAAATTCATGTAGGTGAGTTTAAAGAAATATTAGCGGCAACCTCTAATGAGGTCATATTTAAAGAGCATCCTTTGAATCATAGGTATCTAGGAACAGAAGATTCGCGTGATTGGATGTTTGATGTCAAGGGTTATTTTCCGTCATTTTTTGGGTTCTGGAAAAAATGTAAAAAACAATTGCAATGATAGGTCAGGCAATAAATATTGTTTGGCTTAAGCGTGATTTAAGAACCCAGAATCATGCACCATTCAAGGAGGCAGAGAAGGAGGGAATTCCTTATAGAATCATCTACATTTTTGATGAAAATCTCATCAAACACCCTGATACTTCTTCCAGACACCTTCAGTTTATTTATCATTCTATTTTAGATATGAACCAACAGTTGCAAGGGTATGGAAGGCAAGTAGAAGTCTTTCATGGCGATGCTGTTGACGTATTTGAGTTCCTCACGACTAATGAGCAAGTAGCCAATGTTTATTCATATCAAGAATCTGGGGTAAAGCATAGCTGGGATATAGATAAGAAAGTATCACAACTATTGACCGATAGGAATCTACACTGGAAAGAGTTTCCAAGGGATGGAATTGTAAGAGGTATCAGTAATCGCAAAGGATGGGACAAGAATTGGTTTGTAACCATGAATAAGCCGGTGATTGAAAATACATTTTCATTTCAGAATTTAACTGCACTTTCGCACCCGTTCGGGTTATCGAAAGAACTTCAAAAAACTATTGAAATCTACAGTGAAAATTACCAACCTGCAGGAGAGCGTTATGCATGGAAGTACTTAAAATCTTTTGTCGAAAAAAGAGGGACAAAATACAATCTGTTGATTTCGAAACCGCTCGAAAGCCGTACCTCGTGTTCAAGAATTTCTACTTATCTGGCTTGGGGAAATTTGAGCATTCAAGAGGCCTATCAGTTCGTCAAAAATCATCCTAATTACAATGAGAATAAACGTCCATTTGGCGCATTTCTGACAAGACTCAAATGGCATTGTCATTTCATTCAAAAATTTGAAGTAGAGTGCGAATATGAAACCGATTGCATCAATAGAGGGTACGAATTATTAGAAAGGAGCTCAAATGAAGATTTTCTCAAAGCTTGGAAAGAAGGAGTCACAGGGTATCCTTTGGTCGATGCTTGCATGCGCGCACTAAAAGAAACAGGATGGATCAACTTTAGGATGAGAGCAATGTTGGTTTCATTTCTATGTCATCATCTTGATCAGGATTGGCGTAAGGGAGTATACCATCTAGCAAATTATTTTTTGGATTACGAACCAGGTATTCACTATCCACAATTTCAAATGCAAGCGGGTACTACAGGAATTAATACAGTAAGAATTTACAATCCAGTCAAACAGTCCAAAGACCATGATCCCAATGGAGTGTTTATTAAATCATGGGTGCCTGAGCTAGTAAATGTAGAAATTCAGCACATTCATGAACCTTGGGAAATGACCCCTCTTGAACAACAATATTGTGGGGTGACTATTGGTGAAGATTACCCCAATCCCATTGTAGACCTTGTGGAAAGTGGAAGAAACGCGCGAACAAAGATCTGGGGTCATAGAAAAAACCCAGAAGTTCGACTAGAAAAAGAACGCATTTTGCGAACACATACTCGAAGGGGTTAACATATGAAGGAAGTAGCAATCATTTTTCCGCATCAACTTTTTGAGGATAGTCCAATATTGTCTGATGGAAGAAAAGTTTTCTTGATTGAAGAATGGCTATTCTTCAATCAGTATCGATTTCATAAACAGAAATTGGCATTTCATCGTGCTTCAATGAAATGCTACGAGACGTACCTTCATGGTTTGGGGTGTGATGTTGAATATATCGAATCTTCAGATGCAAGATCTGATATTCGAAAGTTGATTGGCACTATGGAAGTAGAAACCATCCATGTAATTGATCCAATTGATAATTACCTGAGTAGGAGACTAAATACTGCATCTGAAAAATGTGACATTCGGGTGATTGAGCACATTTCTCCAGGCTTTGTTAATTCTAAAGAAGATTTATCGGTCTTTTTTAAGCCTACAAAAAAGAAGTTTTTTCAGACCGAGTTCTACATCTCTCAGCGTAAGAAATTGAACATACTATTAGACCAAGGTAATAATCCGATTGGTGGCAAATGGACATTTGATGCTGAAAACAGAAAGAAATATCCAAAGGGGAAAATACCTCCAGGAATAAATTATCCAACTCCAGATGGTCATTATAAAGAAGCGGTTAACTATGTAGCAGATCAGTTTCAGGAGAATCCTGGCACATTAAGTGATTTTCAATTGTATCCAACAAATTTTGAAGACGCTAAAACATGGTTGGACCAATTTCTTCAGATTCGGTTCTCAGCTTTTGGCGACTATGAGGACGCAATTGTAGCAAATGAAAATATCCTAAATCACAGCGTCCTCTCTCCATTGATAAACAGTGGACTTTTAACTCCTGAATATGTAGTAAATGAAATACTAGTTTACGCGGACAGGAACACAATTGCTATTAATAATACCGAAGGGATTATCCGGCAAATTGTTGGTTGGAGAGAGTTTATTCGTGGAGTATATGAAGTGAAAGGAACTGAAGAGAGAACTAAAAATTTTTGGAAGTTTGATCGAAAGATTCCTGCTTCATTTTATGACGGGACGACAGGTATTGAACCCATAGATATCACTATCAAAAAGTTGCTTGCTACTGGCTATAACCATCACATTGAACGATTGATGGTGTTAGGCAATTTTATGGTGCTTTGTGAATTTGATCCCGATGAAGTCTATCGTTGGTTTATGGAAATGTATATTGACTCTTATGATTGGGTGATGGTGCCCAATGTGTATGGAATGAGTCAATTTGCCGATGGTGGATTGATGTCTACCAAACCCTATATCAGCGGAAGTAATTATTTGATGAAAATGAGTAATTAC
>CAZWLS010000281.1:0-5819 GCA_964634415.1 uncultured Roseivirgaceae bacterium
AGACCATTCTGCTTGCTTGACTATTTCCCAGATGATTTTTTAATGATTGTTGATGAAAGTCATGTGACGGTTCCACAGGTTAGAGGTATGTGGGGAGGTGATCGGGCACGAAAAGTCAACCTTGTTGATTACGGGTTTAGGCTACCTTCGGCAATGGATAATAGACCTCTGACCTTCAATGAATTTGAGGATATGCTTAATCAAGTGGTATTTGTAAGTGCCACGCCAAGTGAGTATGAATTACGCAAATCCGAAGGGGTCATTATCGAACAACTTATTAGACCTACTGGACTGTTGGATCCAGTGATTGATGTAAGACCAAGTCAAAATCAAATTGATGACCTCTTGGAAGAAATTCAACAGCGTATAGAAATGGAGGACCGAGTTTTAGTCACAACATTAACCAAGCGTATGGCAGAGGAACTCACTAAGTACTTGCTAAATGCCGGAGTAAAAACTCGCTATATACATTCAGAGGTTGATACGTTGGATAGGGTTGAGATACTTAGAGAATTAAGACTTGGGGTATTTGATGTTTTGGTAGGGGTGAATCTTCTTAGAGAGGGTCTGGATTTGCCAGAAGTTTCTTTAGTCGCAATTTTGGATGCTGACAAAGAGGGGTTTTTAAGAAATGAGCGATCGCTAGTGCAAACAATTGGTCGTGCTGCAAGAAATGATCATGGGAAGGTAATAATGTACGCCGATCAAGTGACCGGTTCAATGAAGGTTGCAATTGATGAAACCAATCGGAGGAGGGGGATTCAAATGGCGTACAATGAAAAGCATGGTATTACTCCATTATCACTGAAGAAAACCAAAGATGAAATTCTAAGGCAAACAGGCGTTGCCGATAAGAAAAAAGGTGCTAAGAAGTACTATATCGAAGAGGAACAATCCTTAGCTGCAGATCCAGTAGTGTCATATATGTCAAAAGATCAATTGACGAAACTGGCGAATGAAACCAGAAGAAAAATGGAAAAGGCGGCGAAGGATTTGGACTTTATGGAAGCTGCTCGCTTACGTGATGAGCTCCAAGAAGTTGAAAAAATGCTGAAAGAAAACAAGTAGATCTTTGGATTTGCCAATATCGTAATTCAACTTGCTTTTGAAATAGGCACATATCCCAAAAGATTAATCTTTTTCAACTTACATCCCCCAAATATTTATTATGTCAAAAATAACCGCATTTGGCACCTACGTGCCAGAGAAGATTGTAGACAATCATTACTTTGAAGAGTTTATTGACACCAACGATGAATGGATCGTTTCAAGAACTGGCATTAAAACCAGACGTTTCTCCAAAGATGGCGAATATGCAAGTGATCTTTCAGTAAAAGCAGTAGAGAACCTAGTGGAGCGCAGTGGTGCAGATATCTCAGATGTAGATTTTATTGTTGTATGTACCACATCTCCTGATCAAATAATGCCGAATACTGCATCCAGAGTTCAGTATAAGCTTGGAATAGCAAATGCAGGCTGTAATGATATTTATGCAGCATGCGCCGGATTTATTTATGGACTTCAGATGGCACACGGGTTTGTTAATTCGGGCATCTATAAGAAGGTACTTGTCATTGGAAGTGAGACGCTCACTAAAGCAATGGATATGCAAGACAGAACCTCTTGTATACTTTTCGGAGATGGGGCAGGAGCAGCTCTCGTGGAGCCAAGTGAGGAAGAACACTTCATTGCATTCAATTCAGGAACAAACGGCGATTTTGGGCATGATTTATACATCAGTCATAAGAAAAACAGCATTAATGGAGTGGGAATTAATCCTCACGGTAAAATTGTGCAAAATGGAAGGTCTGTCTTTAAATGGGCTGTCAGCAACATCCCTATTAAAATAAAAGAATTGGCAGAGAAAGCCGGAATGACGCTTGATGACTTAGATTTTATTGTGCCGCACAGTGCAAATCTTAGAATAATTGAAGCTATCGCTAAAAATTTGGACTATCCGATGGCTAAAGTACCTGAAAGTGTTACGGAATTTGGTAACACATCCTCGGCATCAATACCATTGGCAATTGCAAAGTCCGAAGCTAACGGTGGTATCAAAAAGGGCGATACGCTTCTTCTAATAGGATTTGGAGGTGGTTTAACGTTCGCAGGGGCTATTGTAAAATGGTAAAAAAGTCGTTTTTACCATACCGGTTTTTTTAAAATATGCTTTGGTGAATCAGTATATGTATTACATTTGTGATTACTACTAGGCGGTAGTAAGTTTTTTCCCGATGCTAGTCGGGATTGGTGGTGAACGGAGCGGGCTGCATTGTCCGCTCTTTTTTTGTGCCAAAAATTGAATCCCACAGTTAAGGTTAAGTAACGACTAAAGGTCAATACCTAATGATCCATCCATTAAAATTGAGTGGAATTTTAATCCAATTTCTTCTGCTTGAGCCTTCATTTTTTTGGAATATGTATAGGAGTTATTAACACCTAATACGATCAGTTCAAAATGGAAGTGAGATTGTAACCAGCTGAGATTTTTCACAGCACCATTATTGATGAAAATAATGTCTGTTTCCAGCATAGAATTAAAATCTAAATGGAACGTGGTAGAGTCGAAAAGTACAATTCTTTTTGGACCAATTTTGCCTAATCGGAGCGCATCTTTTCTTACAAAACTGCCACTATTTATTGGAGTGATGTCTTCGGTTATTGGGTCTAAATGTTGAGATAACCTGGAAGGATTAATTTGATATGAAAGAAGTTCGATATCATTCATCAAGGCATCATCTACGTATAGTTTAGATGTATGTCCACTAATATGGTCGATTGCCATTCCATTCGATATCTTATAAAAAATAAGTTTATTCTGATAAGACTGTTTTTCATGCGTAAAAGCTGTCCATACTAATAGGTTGCATGAAAGAAAAGATGAAATTACCAATGCAGGAAATGATCGATAATGTAATGCTGAAATGAATATTATGATTATTGAATAAATCAGAAAAAGCTCCACTTGGTCTAGGTGGATCCAGTCAATAATATTCTTTGGAAGCATTTGCAAGTAACCAATACTTTCATTCATTATCCAAAGGGTCTTTTGCAAAAGACTGCCGATTAGCATTCCCAATGCAGGTATATTAGAATCAACTAAAACCATAAAAAGACCACCGATAAGCATAATAAATGATGTTGGAATAACTATGATATTTGAAATAAGAAAATAGGTGGGAAATTGGTGAAAGTAGTAAACTGACAACGGGGAAGTTGCTAGTTGAGCAGCAAGAGAAACTGATGTAATAGACCATATTTTATCAAATAATATGTATTTAGGATGGATCAAATGATAAAGTTTAGGTTGTAAATAAACTATGCCGAAAACTGCTGCAAAGGATAATTGGAAACCAACTGAGTAGATAAGGTAAGGATTGAAAAGAAGCAAGATGAAGGCAGCCAATCCCAATGAATTATAAATGTTGGCGTCTCGATTTACAGCTTCGCTGACTAAAATGAGTGAAAACATGGTGGATGCTCGTAAAACAGATGGGCTTAATCCAGTCACCAAAGCATAGAACCAAATAAGGATTAGGCTGATAATTGCAAATAAGAAATTCCCCCAGTTTCCTATATGTTTTAAGAATCCGAAAATTAGCCCGATTACCATATAAATTATGCCCACATGGAGGCCTGATACAGCCAAAACATGCATAGCGCCTGCCGATGAATATGCTAACTTGATTTCATTATCTAAGTGATCTTTTACTCCAATTAAAAGCGCTTTTAATATTCCATTCTCTCTTTCTATGGGGATGTTTTTATCAATGACGAAAATGGCTTTTGACCTCAGTGTGTATGCCCATCTGAGTAGCACGTTTGGAGTAGTTTGCTTTAACAGATTTATGTCAGAGGTATTAACAAAAGCCTGAGCAACTATTTCTTGTCTTCTTAGGTATTTCTCGTAATCAAACTCCTTGGGATTACTAGGTTCTTGCGGTTCAAAGTATTTCCCTTCGGTATTGATATGATCTCCATATTGGAAATCTTTAAGGAGTGAATCTTTTCGAATGTAGAGATGAATTTTTCCCCTAGTAGATGAAATTTTTCCCTGTTTTGAAACGGTATGCCTTAGCTCAAGGACATAGCGATCGTAGTTAGTTCTCTCAGTTTTAGGAGAAATTATTATCCCCGAAAACCCAATAATATCTGCTTTTAATATCTCATTTTGGGAGAGGTGTTTAATTTGGGTTATATAACCTCCAATCAGAAAAATAATTGAAAGACTTACTGCCCCGTTTAAATACCGAAGTTTGTAGAATCCCAATTTATTTGATGTAAACACAAGGATCACAAGAATTATGATTCCAATACATAATGTCGCTAATGTTTGTGGCCGGATCATGGGGAAATGTTCGTAGCCAAGGATTCCTAAAATTAGAATAATGCTAAGTCGGATGAATGGATATGAATTCCAGAAGTTCAAAATTGATGGAATTCAAGATGTTAATCAATGTAAGACTCTGTCTGATCTTCTGGCGCTGCTTCATTATCTTCTTCTTCTATTTCATTCAATACTAATTCATCTTCTTGGCATGAAACCAAACCGATAACAATTAAACAAAGTAGCAGAAGGCGTATCTCTTTCATTATATCTTTCTTAAAAATATAATGGCAAGATTGGATTTAGTTAGAAGCTTACACTATTCCATCTAATAAGACATGAGTGTGTCTACAGTTTGTAAACCTCAATTGAAAGACGTGTATTAATAGAAGTGCAATTTTATTTTAAGCGGCTAAAGCTTACAACTTTTTCCACATGAGATAGTGCATAATGCCGCATTCGTCAAACTGATCGCCTTTTGGTTGAAAACCAAACTTCAGATAAAGTGGTACTGCTGGCAATTGAGCATGCATATATAGGTAAGTGCCTGCCTCGACATTCTTTGCAATGTCATCCATAACTGCTTTAACAATTGCCGTCCCCAGGCCTCGCCCCCTCATCGATTGCTTGGCCGTAAATCTTTCAAGTTTTACCCCCTTATCTGTATGCCTCCAACGTGCAGACCCTATTGGATTATTATTTTCATCAAGTGCAACAAAATGATGGGATTCCTCTTCGAATTCGTCAAATTCTTCTTCTGCAGCTACATTTTGTTCTACTACAAATACTTCTTCTCTAATCTGAAAAGCCTTTGCCTTAAGATCTTCACTTGTTGCTTTCAGTACTTTGTGAGTCATACTTGTTATACGCTTTAATGATGGCTTTTACTAGTTTATGTCTGACAACATCCCGGTCATCAAGGTTCACAAAGCCAATTCCTTTTACATTTTTAAGAACACGCATGGTCTCAATCAAGCCTGAGATCTGCTTTTTAGGTAAATCTATCTGTGATTGATCTCCTGTTATAATCACTTTTGATTGCGGGCCCATTCGGGTTAAAAACATCTTAATTTGCATTGGAGTTGTATTCTGGGCCTCGTCCAACAGCACGTATGCATCATTTAGTGTTCTTCCCCTCATGTAGGCTAGGGGCGCTATTTCAACAATGCCATTTTCTTTATAGTAGCGAAGCTTTTCAGCAGGAATCATATCACTTAGGGCATCATAGATTGGCCTAAGGTACGGGTCGATTTTCTCCTTAAGATCACCCGGTAAGAATCCCAAATTTTCTCCTGCTTCTACCGCAGGTCTGGTGATAATGATTTTTTTAACTTCCTTATTTTTTAATGCTCGGACAGCTAGCGCTACTGAAATATAGGTCTTACCAGTTCCGGCAGGACCAATTGCAAAAACAAGGTCATTCTTTTCTACCGCAGCGACTAATTTTTTCTGATTTATTGTTTTAGGAACTATCCGAATCCCCCTCGTGCCA
>CAZWLS010000282.1:0-5808 GCA_964634415.1 uncultured Roseivirgaceae bacterium
GGTTATTCTGGATTCAAGCTCCAATGGCGATAAATTTAACCAACCGATTAGTTCTGATAAAGTTTGATGCTGATCCCCCTTCAAATCTTCCATCCTTAAAGTGTAGAGATTTTTTTCAGGGAAAAACTTCAAAATCTTGTTGATATGTTCCCGATACAATCCAAGCTCTATAAAAATTCGATAATACCAATGATTGGATTTTTCCTCAAGTGCTATTCTAACTACCGTATCAAAATCATCGGACAAAGATCCATTTCTTTTCTCCATCAAATAACTTGAAAATGCCCTATTAACAGGATTTCGAGTGCAATAAATGATTTTACAATTCGGATTATGATTTGCTAATCTTTTAAGAGCATCCTCTGATCGTGTCATCACGGCATGTTTGGCCACAACAGTTTTTCCATCTGAGGCAGTCAATCCATACCTGTCTTTCAAATTTTTAGCTCCAATCTCAAACTCAAAATCATTATAGAAGTGCGTCATCTCTAACTGCTCATGACATATTACATCAGGATGAGATTGAAGAGCCGATTTAATAGTTGTGGTTGCAGACTTTTGTGCGCCAACTATGAAAACATTGATCATAAACTCCTATACCAATTTAATTTTCATAAAAATTTCTAAAGACTCGATTTAATGCTTTTTAGCCTTTATTAGCAGATCACTACTCAAAAAATATTTAGCCCTACCTTCCTTTAAGGTTGCAACAGTGCGTGCGATGCGTATAGATAGAGACTTGAATATCCTACTTATTGGAAAGATTGTATGATTTAATCCCTCTGTTGAGCCAAGCATTAAATTCCCTTTAAGTAATTCCTTTATTTCCAAACGTGAATAGTACTTGGTGCTAAACTCTTGACTGATAATTTTATCCTTCCCCGAAAAAATCTTAAAAATAGGCGTGAGCAATTTTCTTAAGAATATATCAAGAGAGTGGTCATTTGTGAACGTTACAATAAAAATGCCCCCGTTAGCCAATAGCTCTTCCACTTTATTGATATGATTTTGCATTTGCTCAACAGTCAAGTAAGTACTCACACCTAGCATAAATATTAAATCATATTTATGCTCAAAATCCAATGTTGTAAAATCACCAACAAATCGATCTTTTTTAGGGATCATACTGGACTCAAGCATACCAGAAGAAATATCGGTTGCGTGATAATTTTTGAAATCCGACATCCCTTTATCTAATAAGTAATCATATAAAGGTCCGGTACCTGCACCAATATCTAATATGTGCTTGTTACTAAATGATATTCCTTTTGTTGCTTTATCTAGTCGCTCAAAAAAAAAGTAATTGTAAAACTTATCGTTAAGCTGATATTTAGCACGATAAGCAGATGCATGATCATCAAAAAAATCACGAACTAGTTCGCTGCTTTCTTTTGTTGATTTGATTGTGTTGGTTTGCATTGTTAAAAGCAAATTTAATGAGCTATTCTTTAGTAACTGGTGGAGCCGGTTTTATAGGCGCACATGTTTCTCGCAGTTTACTTCAAAGCGGGAAAAAAGTAATCGTACTTGATGATCTAAGTGGGGGTTTCGAAGAAAATGTTCCTGAAGGAGCAATTTTCATCAAAGGCTCTATTATTGATCATGAACTTCTTGAAAAATTATTCAATGATTATGATATCGAATACGTATATCATTTAGCAGCATATGCTGCTGAAGGTCTAAGTCACTTTATTAAGCGGTTCAACTACACCAACAATTTAACTGGAAGTGTCAATCTGATCAATGAAGCTGTGAAGCACAAGGTGAAATGCTTTGTCTTCACTTCATCAATTGCAACGTATGGTGCGCTCCCTCCTCCGATGAGAGAGGACATGACACCACAGCCAGAAGACCCTTATGGAATAGCTAAGCTTGCTGTAGAAATGGACTTAAAAGTCTCTCATGAGATGTTCGGACTGGATTATGTCATCTTCCGACCACACAACGTTTATGGAGAATATCAAAATCTTGGAGATAGATACAGAAATGTTGTCGGCATTTTCATGAATCAGCTCATGCAGGGGAATCCGTTGACCATTTTTGGTGATGGATCACAAACCAGGGCATTTACATATGTCGGAGACATTGCACCCATTATCGCTAATTGCGTAGATCATAAGGAGTGCTATGGAGAAGTATTTAATATTGGCGCTGATAAAGAGTACACTGTAAAAGAACTTGCAAGCGCAGTAATTGACGCAATGGAATTAAAAAGTGACCTTCGCTTTTTAGATGCAAGGAATGAAGTTGTTCATGCACATTCTGATCATTCTAAGATCAAAAAAATATTTGGAGATTATAGTAAGACATCATTAGAAGATGGTCTTAAAGGAATGGTAGGTTGGGCAAAAGCAACAGGCGCCAAGAAGAGTGCCAAGTTTGAAAATATAGAAATAACAGAAAAACTACCTCCAGTCTGGTTGGAAGACTAATGCCCAAAATTTTATTCCTTACACTACACAGAAAAGAGCGCTCACCAGGTCAGAGATTCAGACATGAGCAATACTTAGATTTTCTGGAAAAAAACGATTTTCAGATTACTTATTCAAACATGTTGTCTGAAAAGCAGGATAAAATATTTTATGGTCCTGGAAATATATTGGGTAAAGTAGGAGTAGGAATCTCCGCTATATTCAAGCGACTTAAAGATGTATTTAGAGCCAGTCAATTTGATTACATCTTCGTCTATCGAGATGCTTTCTTTTTTGGTATTTTTTTCGAATGGCTTTTTAAAAAATCAAAAGCCAAATTAGTATTCGACTTTGATGATTCAATCTGGCTACAAGACGAAAGCCCTAATCAATCTATTTTTCAGAAGCTCAAGAATCCTACTAAAACAGGTAAGATTATTTCATATTGTGATTTAACAATTGCCGGCAACGAGTATTTGGCAAACTATGCAAGCAATCATACAAACAATATCACAATCATCCCTACTACCATAGATCTGGATGAATACAGTCGAGTTGAAGTCAATAAGGATGAAAAAGTCTGTATTGGATGGAGCGGCAGTTTTTCAACAATTAAACATTTTGAAAGTGCGCTAGAGGCATTGAAAATCATAAAAGATAAATATCACAACAAGGTTTATTTCAAAGTAATCGGAGATGGAAGCTACGCGAATCAAGAACTTGACATTAAAGGCTTGCCATGGAAGGCTCAAACCGAAGTTTCTGAACTTTGTGAAATCGATATAGGTATAATGCCACTCCCAGACGACGATTGGAGTAAAGGAAAATGTGGACTCAAAGGGCTACAATACATGGCACTGGAAATCCCAACCATCATGTCTCCTGTGGGAGTAAATTCGGATATTATAAATAGTGGAGAGAACGGATTTCTTGCAGGCACCACTGAAGAATGGGTTGAAAAACTCTCTTTATTAATCGAAGATTCCCAATTGAGAATGAAGGTAGGTAAAGCAGGTAGGTCTACTGTGGAAAAGGAATACAGCGTTGATGTCAATAAAGACAAATGGCTAAGCGCCTTCCAATTTTAGATTTTCTTTAGCCGCTCTCTAGCTTCCTTATGGGCAGAATGTTTCCGTTTTGCGGATTTTTTGACGGTCTTATAGTACTCCTTTGCAAGTTCAATATCTCCTTCTTTCTCTGCGATCTGACCTAAGTGCACCAATGAAAAGAAATAATATCCCATTTTGGTGGCTTGAGCTTGTTCAGAATAAATAAGACCTTTCTCAAAGTACTTTTTTGCCTCTGTATATTTTCTTCGAATTTGATTTACATGCCCCAAATAAAAGCACGCATATCTGCCACTATTAGCCTCATATCCGACCTGCATACTGTCTATCCGGTCTAATATTTCGAGAGATACTTTTTCAGTCTGCTGATATTTGCCTGATTGATAAAGTAAGCGTGCATAGTAGCGATGAAAATACGCATTGCCCGGAAACTGACTATTCAGATACTGACCAACTTGAAGTGCGCCAGAAATATCTTTTTCTTCTGTAGCTAGTATTCGCATCAGGTAATACTGAGCTTCGGTACGTGAATAAAAAGCATTTCTTGCTACGTCTTTAAGCTGCTCTATCCCTTTTTTCTTATCTCCTTTCGGGAAAAACATCATTATAGGCCTTAGTAGTGGATACTCTTCCCTAATCCATTCTGCGTAGTAATTGAATAGCGCATCACCAAATAGTAGTTCTGGACTATACTCTTCATACCCCTTACACTCGCCCAGATACTTTAAAGATTTACTACCTGCAAAAGCAGCCTTTCGATATTCGCGCCTTTCAGAATAAAGTCTTCCTTCAAATGCATATGCAGCCGCTAAAAAGAAAGCTCCTTCAACTTCATTATAATTCTCCTTTACATTTTCCGCAAGTACTTTGGTGGTATCCATGTAAGCCAAAAATTCTTCGTCCCACGTCTCGTTATTGTAATCTGGAACAATCCTCCACCAATAATTGAGCCCCTTGAGTAGGTATGGCAGTGGGTGCCATGGATAAGTATTTTGAAGGTAATTGAAATGACTGTGTGCCTTTTCAAACTCAAAATTGTACATGGAATTGATTGCCTCAGTCGATTCAATCTGAATAAATGGATTGACAAGCAAACTATACCTTGCGCTATCGCCATCCGCCTGTTCATCCTGCCGTTGGGCATACAGTCCCATCGAGAATAGGATTAAGACGTACATGATAATATTTTTGGCTCTTAATTGCATTTATCGCAAATCTAAATGACGGATCGTTTAAGCAAGTACAGAAAACAGTTTCTTGAAGATTGGTTTGAATTCAACGGAGTTGGGATGTTTTTAATTATATGTCTCACTTATATAGCCTTACTTTTCGTCAAGAGAATTTTTATCATAGACACAATTGCTGCCTTTGAGGTTTTAAATGAGCGCGGTGATATTTGGGTTTTTGATATCATTTATGGAATTCAGTACTTAAGTGTACCAATTTTTCTAGCATGGAAATGGACCTGGACAACGCTAACACTTTGGATTGGGTGCTTCATGTTTGGCTACAGATTGCATTTCAATCAGCTGTGGAAAATGGTAATGCTTGCCGAAATTTTCTTTTTTCTTCCAGAGATTACCAAAGTTTTGTGGTTTACCCTGTTTTACACAGATCCTAACTACAACGACTATATGGCATTTTATCCATTTTCTCTTATTAACCTGTTTGATTACACACAGGTTTCGGCAAATTGGCACTACCCTTTAAAATCAATCAATTTATTTGAAATACTCTATTGGCCTGTATTAATTTTTGGGATCTACTTTTTAAGTGGAAAGAAGCTGAAAATCTCTGCATATATAGTAGCAAGCACCTATATCCTCTTCTTTATCATCTGGCTGTTCTTCTACGCTGCTGTTTATTGATAAAATATGTTAAATGAATCATCTGTTATCAAACAGATCCGTATAAACGAAGAAATTTATAAAGAGTAATTTCAATTCATTGCAAACCAATGAGTTATTCTAAATCATCGGACCGGATAACACAAAATCTACTGGTTAATTGCTAATTTCGCCCCTCACATTATATCAAATATGGGATACCAAAAGATAAACATCATTACAGGCTGGATTGCTTTCTTAATTGCATTGGTCACTTATTGCCTCACAGTTGAGCCGACAGCCAGTTTCTGGGATGCAGGTGAATTCATTGCTTGCTCATATAAACTAGAAGTTCCACACCCTCCAGGTGCTCCATTCTTCCTATTGACTGGTCGAATGTTTTCAATGCTAGCCGGAGGAGATGTTACTCAAGTTGCATTTTGGGTAAATATGCTAAGTGTTTTTAGCAGTGCATTCTTTGTACTATTTATTTTTTGGTCAATC
>CAZWLS010000283.1:0-5808 GCA_964634415.1 uncultured Roseivirgaceae bacterium
TGGCCATGAGCCTCAGCTCCGTTTCAGTAATAGGTAACAGTTTAAGATTAAGATAGGAATTAAAACCATGAAGCCAACAGCACTAACCTTTACAATTTTCGTATTGCTTTTTAGTTGTGGAAGCCCTGGCAAGGGTGAGCAAGAAGGCAGTGAAAAGGATTTTCACACAAACCATGAGCATGAAGCTAAAAAAGAGGACGCAAAGAAAAAACCACTAAGTCCTCGAAATACTTCCATGTCCAATATTGGGAACAACCATATTCATATTGATTATGGATCACCCAGCAAAAGGGGAAGAATGATTTTCGGAGGTCTTGTGGGTTATGGTACCGTTTGGGCGACCGGAGCACATAAGGCCACTACCGTATCTTTTGATAAAGATGTAATTATCAACGGCGTTGAAATTCCGGCAGGGAAGTATGGACTGTTCACAATTCCCGGAGAGGAAGAATGGACGATCATTATCAGTAAAGATTGGGACATGCACTTGGCGGATGATTACGATCAGGAAAATGATATGGTTCGGGTGTCAGCCCAGGTTCAAAAGCTGGATGAGGTTGCAGAGTCCTTAACTTTTGAGGTCAGTGAAATCGACGATAAGAACGGACAAGTCACCATCAAATGGGATCAGACGGCTGTTACCTTTCATGTTAAGAACCTATGAGAAAACTCGTGATCATATCGTTTTTGCTATCAGGGTTGACTTCCTGCCAACCAAAGAATGACACGTTTATCAGTAAAATCAAACTGGCAGACTTGAATGGTGAAATGCTGGACAAGGAGCAATTCAAAAACAAGATTGTCATTCTTAACATTTGGGCAACCTGGTGCAGCCCATGTATCAAGGAAATGCCCGATCTGGTGAAGATGGCACTTTGATTTCACTTTCTCAGTTTAAATTCTAATACATGCTCCAACAAAAGCTTGAAATACAGATATTGATTCAATAATCTGGTCGCTGACCTATATATTCTCATTGTTCTACGAGGACTCGATATCCTGGTTTCTCAATTGCTTTGTTTAGGACAAAATCAATCTATGTACTGTGAGCTAGCAATCCTCAATAGCTTCTCATGTTGATTTACTCGAATGATCTTATTATCAACCTCAATCATTCCTTCTTCCTTAAATTCCTTGAGTAATCTTCCAAGACTTTCTCGTGCAGTTCCAATAATGTTAGCCAAATCTTCACGAGGTAGCATAATATTACCTCCTTGCTCGGCATATTTTTCATTCAAAATCAAAAGGTAAAGGGCTAATCGCTCTCGAAGGGGTTTTTGGGCAAGTACAGTAATCGTGTTCACTAATACACCAAACTCATGACTCATATTTTGAATAAGAAGCTGATTCAGGCTTGATATCTTTTTTATAAGACTGCTGAAGTTTGTTTTGCTGATAAAAAGGATCTTGCAATCCTCTAATGCTTCACATGAATCTTCGTAGTGCTCGTTACAGAGAAGCGCATGATAGCCTAGTAGATCACCAGCCTTATAGACATAGAAAATTTGATCCTTTCCATCCAAACCTGTTTTATAGATTTTAGCCCTACCACTTTCAATTAAGAAAGCCCCTGTTGGAATTCCTCCCTCATAGAATATCAATTTCCTTTTTTTAAATGTCAAGGTATCACTGTGCTCAAGTAGCAATTGTTGTTCTTTCCGTGATAATGATGACAATATTCTATCGCTCTCGAAATCAAACTTACATATATCTACTTTCATTCAAACGGTGATTTAAGTAGTCGTAAAATGTAACATTTATCACATTTTAACAATTCTCATGTCCTATTTTTTCGCGGATGTACCTTGTTCTTTTGCATCGTGATTAGAAACAAATCCATATTGATCTTTTCTTCATTGCTTCTTCTCGGTGTAATGACGTTTACAGATACAAGGCACTTCTATCTGGAAAATGAAGAGCTTGTCGAGAGTCGAGAAGTCGAACGAGAAGAACTCAAAGAAGGAGCCGAAGACAGGGATTGGCTAAAATTCTTATCGGGAGGAAATGGTCTTTTCAATAATCATCTTTCTCATCACTTACCACAATTCACTCGCTTCCACTGTCAGGGAATTAAAAGACACTATTCTTTACTGAGCAAGTGTGAAATAGCATTATTTCTTAAGCACTGCTGTCTTAAAATCCCTCTGGGATAATCTTATTCTTCAGTCTAAGTCCAATCGGACTCATTTAGCCCTGTGTATCAGGGAAACTCCAATTTATTAATTCTGGTTGAGCCACGCTATTTAACTCAACCCAAAAACTAGAATAAGATGATAAAGCAACGTCTAAACGAATCTATCAAGCATATAAGAAGAGATGCACTTGCAGGAACAGTAGCAGGTGTTATGGCAGTTCCATTAACTGTTGGCATTTGTTTAATGTCAGAATACCCAATAATGACAGGTCTTTATACCGTCATATTCGCGGGTCTAATAAGTTTTATTACTTATTTGTTCAAGCCTGGTAACTACACAGGCATGCCTGGAGTGGCTGCTGGATTGGCTCCTGCGCTGGCTCTTGGAGTCCACACTTTCGGAATGGAAAATATGCCATTCGTGATTTTACTAACCGCTCTCTTTCAAGCTATCGTCTGGAAGTATAGACTGGAAAGATACATTTTAAGAATAGTACCTCACTATCTGGTGGAAGGCTTACTGGCTGGTGTAGGCTTGAAGATTGCTCTCAAGTTTGTTCCGTTTCTTTATGATATTGAGCATGAGACAGAAACATGGCTCAGCTTCGAAAGGGAGGTAATCATTGCGCTAAGTATCGTCTCATTCATATCCTTTGTTCTTCTGTATAAATATTATAAGAAGAAGATGCCAGCACTACCATATTTTGTCATTATGGCTACTAGTGTTGCGTTAAGTTTCTTTATGCCATTGCCAATGATTTCCATAGACTCTATTCCATTTGAGTTGGCTCTGCCACTACCTCATTTCAACGGAATGAATCAGCAGGAAATACTATTTCTACTCGCTAAGATGATTGGGTTTGCAATGATGCTAGGCACTATAGATGTCATTGAACAAGTAATGAGTAATGTAGCCATTGAGAAAATGGATCCTTTCAAACGTAAGGCAGATTCAAACAACAGCCTAATGGCCATCTGGATTGCTAATGCTGGGGCGACTTTTTTCGGTGGTATGACCAATCTGGATGGGTTAGCGAAAAGCACAACAAACACCGTTGCTGGTGCAGTTACTAAATTATCCAATCTATTTACAGCTCTGGTTTTGTTAGTGGTCGTTTTATTTCCTGTGATTCTGACCCATTTACCCGAATACGCATTAGGCATCATCATGGTGTACTCAGGCTGGAAGATGATTGCCAATATTGCTCATGTAAGAACGGAAGGTCGGTATGCACTGATCATGGCTGGAATTTGCGGTTTACTGGTATTTAAGCTAGGCATTTTTGAAGGATTACTATTACTCCTGGCTGTACATGCTGGCATCCAATTTGTCTTTATGAGAAGAACAGGAAAATCTACTTCGGAAGTCTTTCTACTCTTCAAAGATTCATTCAAACCAGATACTGATACCGCAAGAATTGAAAGGGAGGACATGATAGCCGAGCCATCTGTTCCGGTTTTAGACAAATGGGTCAAAGCGGTGAACAATCATGACATAAATTTACTCATGCAGGTCTATAGCGATGATGCAATGATGATCCCTGCATTCTCAACTAGAATCAGAAGGAATAAAGACCAAATCAAAGACCTATTTCGCGATCTTTTTGAGAAAAATGACCTAAGGGTTGTTCCTTATCAAGTCGGTACACAAAAGGTAGACGGACTCAAAGTGGATAGTGGACAATATAAAATCAAATGGAAATCTGGCGGATTTGAGGAAAGTAATGACCTGCGTTTTTCATTTGTTATCAAAGAAGGGAAGATAATAAGCCATCACTCGAGCTTGGAACCAGGGGATGACGTAAGCATTTCGCACCCTGAGGCATATGATGAGGATTTTGTGGCTTAAAAGTAATCAGAGATGAAAACAAGAGAATACATCATTGCAATTGTATTGATTATTGGTGCATTCATGGCAGGCTTTTCTGTCAAGAATGCATATGTAGATCGATCTACAAACTTTGAAAAACTAATTCATGACAAACAACTAACCAAAGAGGTACTTCTCGATTCAGCACTTATGCGAATCCAGGCCGCTTTCCTTGAAGATGATTCTGTAGCAAGTGTTTACATGCTTAACCAATTGGAGTTGAGACCAAAGATTGGGTACATAATCCTGGAAAACCTTAGAAGACACCAGATTTTGGATGAGGAGTCCTATGCCTCGGCAAAAAGAAAAATGAAGACCTACGAGCCTATTGATTGTTGTTTGTGAGAATCCCTTAGATCATACAAAAATTGTTTTTTGAAACATTAAAACTTTAGAAGAAAATGAAAACTAAAATAGAAAACATAGTTGTCCCTTTTGATAATGACGAAGTATCCATGGCTGCTGCCAACTATGCAGTGTCTTTGGCAAAAAAAGAACAAGCGAAAGTAGTCCTCTTCTACGTGGTAGAGCATCCCTCTGAAGACACATTTAATAGTATGGGGGTCTCTGGGATGCCTTCATTTGAGGGGAACATCTACATCGAAAAATTGATTGAAAAGACCGAAGAACGCATGATGGAGTTCATCAATGCTCATAGTGAAGTAAAAAGAGATGCAAGAAGAATTGCCTCCAAACTTCCATCTGGCACATTAAACCCGATTAATGGTGAGGGAATCAATGAAGAAAAAACTCAGAATATTTTCATAGAGGGGGATAACCTAGAAGTGCTAAAAATTCTTCGTAAAAGTTACTCTGAAAGAGTAAAGGTTATCTATATCGATCCTCCCTACAATACAGGAAATGATTTCATCTATAAAGATGACTTTAGTGATAGTACTGAGGACAACTTAAAAAAGTCTGGAGATCAGAGCGAAGAAGGTTTGCTAGTGTCCAATCCAAAAACCACGGGTCGTTTTCATAGCAACTGGCTCACATTCATTTACCCACGAATTAGGCTTGCTAAAGATTTGCTGACTCCAGAGGGTGTGATTTACATTTCTATTGATGATAATGAATACGATAATTTAAAGAAAGTCTGTGACGAGATTTTTGGTGAGGAAAACTATAGAGGCTCAATTATACGTGGGACAGGGACAAGAATGGGTAGTGGAAACAAGAAAATATCAAGTGAAATTGATCTAGTTCTTGTCTACTCAAAAACACCGAAATTCAGCTTTTCGGCGCTTCCAATGAGTGAAGATGATTTAAAAATATATGATCACGAAGATGAAAATGGAAAGTACTTAATCAGATCTTTAAGGAGAACTGGTGGCGAAAACAGACGAGAAGATCGTCCCTCAATGTTCTACCCAGTAATATCACCAGAGGGGACTGAAATTCTACCACTTGCCCCCGAGGGATGGGAAAGTAGATGGGTCTGTGGAAAAGATACTTATGAAGAATTACTAGATCAGAATATGATCGAATGGAAAAAGGTCAAAAAAAAGGAAACAGAAAAATGGCAAGTATATCAAAAACACTATTTAGGTGATGCAGTCAAATTTGCGTCCAACCTATGGAATGATATTGATGGTAATAAAAAAGCAACCAAGGAGGTAAATGCGCTTTTTGATGGAAATAAATTTTTTGACCATCCAAAGCCGGTGGACTTTTTGAAAAGAATACTTGAAATATCTAATCTATCAGAGGGAGACATAGTATTAGATTTTTTTGCTGGAAGTGGTTCTACTGCCGAGGCGGTTATGGGTTTATCAAAATACTCATTTTTACTTATTCAGTTACC
>CAZWLS010000284.1:0-5790 GCA_964634415.1 uncultured Roseivirgaceae bacterium
GTTAATGGTTTGCATTTAGTGTTTTTATATCCTGTTTTTTCCAGAATTTGAAGGAAATCATTGCCGTAAGGAAACTCATTCACAGATTCTGGTAAATATGTATAGGCGGCATTATCCTTTGAAACCACCTTTCCAATCTTCGGTAATATCCAACGAAAATAAAAATTATATAATTGTTTGAAAGGGAACATAGATGGTTTTGAAAATTCTAATATGACAGCTTTCACTCCTGGCTTTAATACGCGATGCATTACTCTCAAGACTTTTTCTAAGTCAAGAATAATAGCTCTGCCTCCTGGGCGCAAAACGCTATTCATTTCGGAGAGCCCTTTTTCCAAATTTTCAAAGTTTCTAACTCCAAATGCAACGATTACAGCATCAAACTTATTATCATCAAAGTGCAGGTTTTCTGAATCTCCGGATTGCATATCTATGATGTCAGAATATCCCTTTTTCTTCATTTTCTCTCTGCCGACGTTCAACATCCCTTCAGATATGTCAACGCCTATTACCTTTTCCGGATTGAGCTTTAACGACTCTATTGCAAAATCTCCTGTTCCGGTGGCTATATCAAGTATCTGCTTAGGTTGGAGATCGGAAAGCATCTTAATTGCCTTTTTCCTCCATCTAATATCGATTCCAAGGCTTAGAAAGTGATTTAAAAAATCATATTTGCCGGAAATGCTGTCGAACATCTCTGCAACCTGCTTCTTCTTCGCATCCGACTTATCTTTGTAAGGTAGTACCGTCATAATTGCCGCAATATTAGTGGATTAAACCCGGGGTACACCCTAATTGTTATCAGTTTCTTCACAATGCAGATAAAATCAGCAGAATTTGTAAAAAGCAGTCCGAATGTGACCGAATGCCCTGAGCCTAAATTGCCGGAATATGCATTCATTGGACGATCCAATGTTGGAAAATCAAGTTTGATCAATCATATAACAAACAGAAAAAAACTTGCTAAGACGTCTTCTACACCTGGAAAAACACAGTTAATAAATCATTTTTTAATAAATGAGAATTGGTATTTAGTAGACCTGCCTGGCTATGGATGGGCCCAAACAAGCAAGGTCAATAAAGCTGCTTGGAAAAAAATGATAAATACATACTTGGAGGAGAGACAAAACTTAGCCTGTGTTTTTGTATTGGTTGACATCAGACACGAACCGCAACCTATAGATTTAGAGTTTATGCAATGGCTAGGGGAAAATCAAATTCCATTTTCCATTGTTTTCACTAAATCGGATAAGCTTGGTAAAACTCAAATTCAGTCTAATACTTCCGGGTATAAAAAAGAATTGAGAAGGACATGGGAAGAGCTACCTCCAACATTTGTAACATCTTCGGCAGAACGCACTGGAGGAGAAGAAATCTTAGATTTTATCAATCGAATTAATGCAGAGATATCTAGATAGGATATTTTTGCCCTCCTAAATAAAAAAGCAATATGGATTTTAGCGATATCGCATCGGTTTCAGGAAAGGGTAACTTATTTAAGATCGTACAACCTACAAGAACGGGAGTTGTATTAGAAAGCATGGATGAGCACAAGAAGAAAATGGTAGCCACCATGCATAACAAAGTGAGTATCCTATCAGAAATTTCTATCTATACAACAGATTCAGAAGGAGCCGTACCTCTGGAAGATGTTATGCGCAAGATCCATCAAGAATTTGATGGCGATACCGATCTTGATAAGAATAGTAGTTCGGAAGAACTGAAATCATTCCTAAAATTCGTTCTTCCTGAATATGATGAATCACGTGTTTATGTTTCAGATATCAAGAAATTGGTGAGTTGGTATGGGCAAATAGTAAAAGAAGCACCGGAAGTATTGGTTGAAAAGAAAGAGGAGAAAAAGGAATCCAAGAAGGCAGCTAAAAAACCTACCGCTAAAAAGGAGGAGAAAAAAGGTGAGTGAAATAAAATTTAAGTTCCGGGTTCGGTGGGCAGATCTGGATCCCAACGGGCATATGCGTCATACCGCTTACAATGACTATTGTGCACAGGCCCGTCTCATGTACTTTGAAGAAATAAGCATGCCTTTTCAAAAGCTACTGGCAATGAATGTAGGACCTATTCTATTTAGAGAGGATACGCGTTTCTTCAAAGAAATCAGAATGAACGAAGAATTTGAAGTAGGTTTTACAATTTCTAAACTTAGGAGAGATGGGTCGAAATGGTCTTTCCGACACAACATCTATACAAAGGATGGAGATTTGTCAGCAAAAATAGATGTCGATGGTGCTTGGTTAGATACAGTAAAGCGAAGAACTACCATTCCTCCGAAAGAGTTGAGTGAAATACTTGTTGACTCTATTAAATCAGAAGATTTTGAGTGGATACCGGATAAGGTCAAAGCTTAATCAATATCATCCGGGATTACACAATTGGACCTTCTTCGTGTATCAACTAAATGGAAAATTTTCCAAACTCCATCTTGTTTGATCAAATGGAAAGCGTCAACTCCACAATGTGAAAATTGATCATCAATATAAAAAGCATAATCGACCCACACTTGAGCTAGATTACCGTCTATTTCAACTTTTTCGTTCCAAATAGGCTCATTCCAAACTTGCTCTTTTGGTTGGCCAACAGCATTTACAAATCGTTGAAAATCACCAGTGGCAAGAACAGATTTCCCTTCTTGATTGATATACGCTGTGAATGTATTTGGATTATCAGTAAAAGATTGTTTTAGTAATGTGCTGTCGTTAGTTCGCATGGCTTCGAAAACTTGATTGATCACAGCCATTACCTCATTCTTTTGGTCCTGAGCGGAGCAATGAATAGAAATTGTAAAGAGGAATAGGACTAAAACATTTTTCATCGTCTCAGATTTTAAGATTTTTACACCTTGCAAATTGCAATTAAGATATGGATGAAGTTACACTAGTCCGGCACAGTTATCAACTTGTTCGCAAGGATTTCGGATTAGAGGATGAAATGGAATTTGAAAAAGAGAAAATCTCCTTTGATCGGTTGGAAGAACACCTTACCAAGCAGGTAAACTACCTGCTAGACAACGATTTAGGGAGGCTTCTTAATGCATTGTACCGAATTGATATATCGGAAGATATCACAAAAGAATTACTCCAAAATTCTAAGCAAGGTGAAATAGCAAGGAATTTAGCTCGAGCAATAATTGAACGCGAAAAGCAAAAAGTTCTTACGAGACAGAAGTATCAGCCTTAATAAATGACATTGCATGTTCCACCATATTAGGAGATCCTAGATAAAGCGGTGTCCGTTGATGAAATGCTGTTGGCTGTATTTCCATAATTCTTTCAGTACCATTAGTAGCAATGCCACCCGATTGTTCTGCAATAAAGGCAAGCGCGTTGCATTCATAAAGCAATCGTAGTTTACCATTAGGTGCTTTATCAGTATTCGGATATAGATAAACGCCCCCTTTCATCATGTTTCTGTGAAAATCAGCAACCAATGATCCAATATAACGCGCTGTCATTCCTTTTTTCTTGCAGTCATCAACATACTCCCTTACCCATTCATCAAAAGCAAAATAATTCCCTTCGTTAATTGAATATATTTTGCCGTCTGTAGGGCATGTCATGTTATCATGGGAGAGGACAAATTCTCCCAAACTTGGCTCCAACGTAAAACCATGCACTCCTCTTCCTGTGGTATAAACAAGAATAGTTGACGATCCATAAAGAATGTATCCTGCAGCGACCTGCTCAGTTCCCTTTTGTAATACATCTTCTTCTTGGACTGGACCTCCTACCGGAGATATTCTCTTATAGATTGAAAAGATTGTGCCTATGGATACATTAACATCGATATTGGAGCTTCCATCTAATGGATCAATAGCGACGACATACCTGCAGTTAGGGTTTAGGTGGATGATTTCTTGCTCTTCCTCAGAAACAACTGCACAAGTCATTCCACCATTTTTTAATGCCCTGGTAAATCGAATATCAGCAATTACATCCAACTTCTGTTGATCTTCGCCTTGCACATTTTTTTCGCCAAACCCACCAGTGATGTCCAACAATCCTGACTTGTTCACTTCCTTGTTAATGATCTTTCCGGCAAGAGCTATGTCTCTCAATAATTGAGACAATTCTCCAGTTGCAGAAGAAAACTCGTCTTCTTTTTGTTTAATAAAGCGGTCTAAGGTTGTTCCTATAGGTAGGCCAAGCTTACTTTTGTTCATAGAAAGGTTTAGTTCAGGATTAAATTTTGGATTAAGCCACAAAATTAAGTCATTCACGAGTTATAACGTTTGCATAATGCAGATTTTCAAGTTTGGAGGTGCATCAGTTAAGGATGCTACCGGAGTAAAAAATTTAGTAGAGATAGTTTCATCATTTACAGATGATAAAGTAGTGGTAGTAGTATCTGCAATGGGAAAGACCACCAATAAACTTGAAGAACTTGTTAAACAAGCGTTAGCCGGTGAAAATTATTCTGCTTCATTAGAAGAATTGAAATCATACCATCATGAAATTGCCAACGAACTTTTGAATGAATTACCAGAACGGTATTTAAGTTTTGAGAAGTCTTTAGAGAGTACACTTGCTGATTTGGAACAGTATGATTCAATGTTGGCATACGATAAAGTTGTCCCACACGGTGAATTAATGTCTACTTCAATAATCGAAGCATACCTAAACAAGAATACGAATAGTGAATGGTTTGATATAAGAACAGTAATTCGCACAGATCAGTACTTTACTGAGGCCAATGTTGATTGGGTAGTAACTGAAAAACAAATAGCTAGAGATCTTACACCAGTTGCTGAAAAGAGTATAGTGGTTACACAAGGCTTCATTGGTTCAGATGTTGAAGGTAATACGACAACATTGGGTCGAGAGGGGTCGGATTTCACGGGAGCGATTTTAGCGTATTGCTTAAACGCTGATGGATTTACTGTGTGGAAAGATGTACCTGGAATATTAAATGCAGACCCGAGGATATTAAATAAAACGGAGCAATACGAGAAGTTAAGCTATAGAGAGGTTACAGAAATGACCTACTATGGGGCGCAGGTTATTCACCCAAAGACATTGAAGCCAATAGCCCAAAAAAGTATTCCATTGATTGTGAGGTCATTTTTGGATAGATCTAAAGATGGGACAACAATTGCTTCGGAGAACACGACTAAGACTATCCCGTGTTTTGTTTTCAAAGGGAATCAATTGTTGGTTACGGCTCAAGTAAAAGATCATAGTTTCATGAATGAGAAAAAACTTGGGTTGATATTACAAGTTCTTGATCTATTAAATATTAAAATCAATCTGATGCAGAATTCAGCATTGACATTCTCTTTTTGTATCGATAACAAAGAATTTAAGTCAAGACGAATTAAAGAACTTTTGAATCGTGATTTTATTCTCTCATTTGATAGTCCACTTAATCTTGCTACGATTAAGAATTATACACCTGAGTCATTCAATATGCTGCCTGAGGACAGATCTATTATAATGGAACAAAAGACGGCCAATAACTATCAAGTATTATATCGCTAAGTGTACCTTTTTAAGGTGTTGACTATCCCTGAAAGGTAAGAGGACCCAAATAGGTTAACATGAACTAGCAGTGGATATAAATTATGAATATCCACTCTTTCATCAAATCCACTTTCTAGCGGAAAAGCTTCTTGATAGTAATCATAAAATTCTGGTGAAAACCCACCGAATAGCTTTGTGAATGAAAGTTCAGTCTCTCGGTGACCGTAATGTACTGAAGGATCGAATATTGCTGCAAATCCTGATTTTTCGATCATGAAATTGCCACTCCATAAATCTCCGTGTAGCAGTGATG
>CAZWLS010000285.1:0-5789 GCA_964634415.1 uncultured Roseivirgaceae bacterium
CCCTAGCAGTCCCATAAATGTGGCAGCTATACTTAAAATAACTTTATCTGGCAACGTCAAATAATTAAACCGCTCATTACCAGGAAACAATTTCATAAATCTTTCTATTCTATTCTGTTTCTGAAATTGATCGGCTAATTCTCTATTGTCTTGCTCCGAGTCAATCGCTTTACCATCCCGGTAAATTGTGATTATCACCGGATCAATTCTTAAAGAATCGGACTTAACTAAGTCTTCCTCTACCTTGTATGCTTCAGCTGCCTCAACAAGCTCTGTATTAGCAACACTCCATAGTGATCCGACGAATGAAACAATAAAAAGAGAACCAATTAATAAGAAATTTACGGCATCAATTGCAAGCTTATTTTTTAACCATTCCATCATTCAATAGGTAAGTATGCAGGTAATTAATCATTGCTTAGTTTGTATTATTAATTTACAATTCGCTAACAATAATTAAAGCATAATGTACTCACTTTCAGCTATTTTTCAAATGACGGTAGCATGTATCTAAGAACTAATTGTACTGTATTAAGAATAGTACTTATTTACATTTTACTTAACCGAGGAAACAGAGCTGGTACTCTCTTTTTATATGCCTGATAGGCGTCATTATTAGCATACCTCCGCTCCAACATTGGTACTCCAGATACATAGCGTATTAGCACAGTTATGGTAATCGGACCAACAAGAAATATCCAACTACCTTCCAATGGCCATATGACCAGATAAACACCCCACCACATGACTACTTCTCCGAAATAGTTAGGATGCCTTGAATAGGCCCACAATCCTGTATCGAGCACTTGTTCCTTGCTACTTCGGTTGGCAATGAAGGAAGCTAATTGTCGATCTCCAACAACTTGCCAGTAAAATCCTATCAACCAGATGATTATCCCAATAATGGTATAGGCTGACCAATTTGATGTAGAAAATGAAGCTGCATGTAATACAGGGGATATTATTATAAATAGGAAGAAGGATTGAAGAACGTATACCTGCAAGAAAGAACGTAAATAGAATGTGTTGCCCCACTCCTTTCTCCATTGTAAGTATCGAAAGTCTTCAGACTTGTATCGATTTCGTTTGAATAAATAGAAACTTAACCGTAGACCCCATAACATCGTCAGGATGTAACAAGCACCAACAATTGGGTGAAATGGGCTAGTTAATGCATGATATGTACATAAAAGAACGTAACCCAAACCCCAACCTATGTCCGCGACATCATTACGTTTCAGGAAAATCGAGACAGTAAACCATATTACGATGTGGATCCCTAGTAAAATCGTGCTTTCATAGAAAACATTCATTTATTGAGCCATTGAGTGATAAAATAGCCGCTAACACTGACAGTTCCGGTAAGAACAATGCCCCATAAAATGTCCACAACGACAACTTTAATTGGCCAATTGTTTAATGTCGCCAGGTTTGTTAGATCGTAAGTTGCGTAGGTGAAAAAACCGAAAAGAGCACCATAAATAATTGCATGCATGAGCGACTGCTTTTCGTATGCGGGCAGGATTACAAAAAGGAAGATCCCTATTATAAAAAGCAGATAAAAAACAATAGCGGCTGTCCAGTTAACCTGATCTGCCAGAAAGTTGGACAAATGCTTACCGTAAAAGTTTTTGGCAATTACTCCCAACCATAGCAGGTCAATGGCAAAGAAGACTACTGTTGTAAGCAAATAGCCTGTGATCAGTTTTGAGAATGGCATAGTGCAAGGATTTATTAAAATAAACCCAAAAATGGAGCAATGGTTTGGAGGATATTGCTTTCGAATACCGAACCCTCAACGTTCACTTATTGGGTTAACTATTTCTATTCAGAAGAAGGACTCCATCCAAAACAAAAATTCACTGATTAAAAACTTCGAATAATTCCGTCATTTAAAGAAAGAATCCTAGATTGCTTTTCTATGAAAAAGCCCGTTGGCATCATCTTCGCACTTATATTTTCATGTAATACATTCTTGGCAAGTGCCCAGAATGATAGGGTTGTTGACTCTTTAAATAGCGTATTAAAAACCGCAAGTTCTGACAAAGAAAAAGTAGATATATACAATGCCTTCGCACATATCTATCGTAATCAGGATTCTGCTCAAACTGCCTACTATACCAACAAAGCAATTCAACTTTCCAATAAAATAGACTACCCTGAAGGTACGTCAGACGCATACTATCGAATTGGTTGGGCAACAATGGTAAAAGGTAGCTATTCAAAATCAATAGATCTATTTCAAAAAGCACTTTTAACCGCACAAAAAGCCACTTACCAGAAAGGAGAAGCAATCGCCTTGAATGGTTTGGGAGTTGTATACTTCTATCAAGGCAAATACTCAGATGCACTTGATCAATTTCTGCAATCGCTGGAAATAAAAGAAGAATTAGGTGTCAGGAGGACAATTGCTTCGACCTATAATAACATAGGCCTGATCTACCAATATCAAGGCAATTACTTGTTGTCTCTTGAATACCATCTTAAGTCGCTTGAAATAATGGAAGAATTAGGTGACAAAATTGGTATCGGAAATTCTTATAGCAACCTTGGGAAGATCTATGAAAAGCAAGGTGACTCTACTTCCACCCTATTCTACTATCGCAAGTCTTTGGAATTACGTGAAAATCTCGAAGAAAAAAATGGAATGGCCAATTCGTTAGCCAGTATAGGTAGAGTTTATGAAGAGGTTGGTAATTTTTCTATTGCGCTTGACTACCTGCTAAAGTCACTAAATCTAATGGAGGAACTTAGCGATAAATATGGAATTGCCAACTCCTACAACTTAATTGGGACTGTATACTTAAAACAAAAACAATATGAAAAAGCACTTGATTATCAGCTGCTCTCTTTAAGTCTGTATCGAGAGATAGGTGCTAATGCTCAAGCAACGCTATCCCTACTTGGACTTGGAAAAATATATGCAGCGCAACATAAATACACTGAATCAATTAGATACCTTGAAAAAGCAACAAAAGTTGCTAGTAAACTTGGCCGAAATGATGTGGTAAGAGATGGTGCTGAGCAGCTGTCATTGGTATATAAAAGTGCAGGTAGATATAAAGAAGCCTATCAGAACTTAAAGCTTTTCAAAACAATGGCGGACTCATTAAACAATGAAGAAACAACCATTAGAATTACATCTCTGACTTTACAGAATGAATTCGATATCAAAGAGGCTGCTGCAAAAGCAGAACAAGAAACAAAAGACTTAGAGCAAAAACAGCAACTACAAACACAGAAATATTATACCTATGCTTCTATTGGAGGATTGCTAGCTCTTTCGGCAATTGCACTATTAATCAATAGAGGTCAAAAAAATCAAAAAAAGGCAAATAAGATCCTTAAGAAGCAGAAAGAAGAAATTGCTGCACAAGCTGAAGAGCTTCGGACGTATGATCACATGGTATCTCATGATTTAAAAGGTCCAATAGGAACTATAACACAATGGACTCAACTGTTGAATGTAAGTCTCGAAGAAAACAGCCTTGAACAAAATAGAGAAATCATTGAAAACATCGATATCCAATGTCGAAAATCCATTAATCTAATTCATGGGATTCTCGAGTATGCTTCAGCCGATAAACCCACATCATTTGAAACTAACGTTGACATTGATAAAATAGTAGATGATGTGCGTGGTGCTTATGCAAGTACTATACAAGAAAAAGAAGCAATCATAGAGACAACAGATCTTCCCTTATTAGATAAAGCCATACCAATTAAGCTTTATCAATTATTCTACAACCTCATTGGCAATGCACTCAAATTTCAGAATCCTAATACAACACCAATAATTAAGATTTACGGAATGAATGAAAATAGTATTGTAATAGAAGATAATGGTATTGGATTTAATCAGAGTGAAGCGCAGAACATTTTCAAACCATTGAATAGACTTTCAAACAAATTTGAGGGTCATGGTATTGGATTAGGTACCTGTAAACGCATTGTAGATATTCATGGTTGGGACATTATAGCCGAGAGCCAAGAAGGAAAAGGAACAAAATTCATCATATTATTAACATAGCCGCAACGATCCATAATTGACTCTTCATTGCATCCCTATCCATCATTCGGTGTAATTCCAACCAACACTGCATTGGGATTGCTAGCATACGACATGATGTAATACGCGTTTCTATCAACTGAATCACCTAAAGGCTCTACATGAATAATTTGATAGCTATGCTTATTTAGTGTATTTCGAATTGCATCATTAATTGTTGGTCCAACTTTTCGTTCCAAATTCCTCTGAATAAATCCATCAATGAGCTTTCTAATAGCTACACCTGTCAAACCTATCAAACCTAACCAGTCAGTCCTTGCTTTTGATCTTACTTTAATTTGCAATGGGTTAAATGAAGCTAAATGTGTACTTATCCCAATATCTCCATTTGGTGCAAAGTCCTCAAGAAGAACTTTTAGTTGCAACTGTGAAACATTGCTTGTAATGGAGGCAGATGCTACCTTTTTCCGCCCCATACATGGTATTTTCATATAAACACCAAGATTACCTTTAGCTGAATAATTCAGCGTAGCTGTCCCTCCGATATCTGGAAAAGGTGTATCTAAAACCAATTGCTGGCAAGCAAAGTCAAATTCGAAAGAGTATCTATACTTACCTGAATTCCTTTTGTCTGTCTTTTTAAACTTCATTGCCTCGCATACCCTATCCCAGATAGACTTAGGCATGTAAAGAGATAACAAACCGGCATCCTGAGTAGCTCTTGGCCTGGGTATTGAACTTGGGACACTATAGTTTACTTCAAGATCAAAATTTCCCTCTGAGGTAACTGTTCTTGTCAATCTAGTTTGAACTTGCGGAGCGCCTTGGCCATCCGAACGACATTCTTGATGTCCAGTTAGAACAATTTTTTCTGAAGGTATTATTACGAGCGCTTCTGGAATTACTTTCAAATCCCAAGTTCCAGTTAAGCGCATGGACGAAAAGTGATTATTTAAATTGATTGGCGGGATATCATTTAATGCCATCTTCACAGCTCTTACCGGTAAAAAGTAAGCCAAGGAACCCTCAATTCTTAATAATTCATTTTCTGTAATCCCTATCTGTTGAATACCTCTTTGTCGTTCAGTCTCTGTATTTTCAATAATGTTTACACCAGATGCAGGGTCTATTTCCACTTCAAAATCCTCAAATTTTAGGTAAGGAGGATCACTTGTTACGGTTGTGTAGATTGAAACTACTCTAATCTGAATAGTACTGAACAATATATTGTTCGAAGTGGTATGAATTTGTAATTCGAAAGTAAAACTAGGCTTGATTACGATAAATACTTCACCGGTCACTGGATCTTGATCAAGAAAAATATCAAAACGACTTGAAGGAACTGATAAGTTCGAATATGTGATACTTACCTGGGGGTTTGATGCCAATTTAGCACTAAGACTACCCGCTTGATTAGCAAATTCCACAAAATTCTCTAGAATCAAGTATCTAAACCCTTCATGAGAAAACACCATGGCAGGATCGTCACCTGCCAGTGGGCTTACAGCATTTAGAATACTTTCTTGATCATTATAAGTACTTGGAGCTATTTCGATTTTTTTCATTTTGCCTTTTGTTAAATTTTGATGAGCCATAGAAAATGGAATTCTTGTAACTGCTATTCCATATGCTAAACTCTTTATGGCAGTTTTGCCAAATTCCCTTCGACTGTATAAAAACTTGGACACTTGTTTAGCTATTCTTTATTCGTTCCCATGCTTCCTCGTATGACAATCCTAGCAATGAGGGAGGGTTTATTGCCTTAATTTGATCTTTGATA
>CAZWLS010000286.1:0-5784 GCA_964634415.1 uncultured Roseivirgaceae bacterium
ATACTAATTCCGTTATTAGAAGAGGTCATCGATATACTTCCTTCGCGAGGTTTCCCCTTATTGTAATAATCAACTACTTGACCTTTTATCGTCAAGCCCTTTTCAATTCCGTATTCCTTTGTGGTGCCTTCGTTGTTTAAAACTTCTTGCCAATTAAACCTGGTCCATCCTTGTGTCATCATAAGAAGATCCATTCGTTTATAAGCTTCGCTAGTGCCTTCAAAATAGATCCCCGGGTTTTCTATTCGACCTCTTAAATCGGAAGTAAGCATCAATTCGGTCACAATATTGGCATCTTGATCCGAGTAGTGATTTTCATTTGCCGGATTGATTACCAAAGAAGCAGAATGAATCAAACTATCTGGCAATGCTATGTTCAGACTTACTTGCGACCTCTTTTGATATTCATTTTCATCACTGGTGATTTTTAGCTCTGAATTGATTGGAGGTATGATAGGATAAATTAAACGCTCAGTAAGAGGAGCATCTTTTGAATTGAAGTAGGTGAGGTGGATGATACCTGGCTTTAGATTTTTTCTACTAATCCGAGTTGCAAACGATTCTGAATTTGTATTATCAACAGCAAATAGGAATTGCCCACGTTGATGAGCGACTAAAGTTCCTCCTGCTAAGTCAATATTTTTAGCTAGTACGGTAATTGCAATTTTATCATTTCCATGGCTGTGAATAACCTTAATACTTGCTCCTTGATTTTTTACTTTGGGAAGATAGAAGGTCTTACCTCCTGTTTCAGCATAATACTCTGAACCAGATGATGGTGTTAAATAAATTTCTCCCATACCCAGTTCGTTCGTACTAAAGTCTGTATTTGTAACGCCACCTTTCGATCTAATAGTACCTTCTAAGGGTATTCCAAACCCAAATTTGTCGTATGCTTTTATAGCTACTTTACTTCCAATTCCATCTATTAAATCTCCTCCTTCAGGCAAAAAATCCAAGTAAATTGAGTCATTAGGAACATTTTCGTTAGTCTCTTCACTGGAATTAAGAGGATTTAGAATTTTGAAGTTCTTTCTGAAAATGAATTCATCATCGAAGTTTCGCATCCAATTGGTGTAGGCTCGAACTTGATATTCGCCTGACTTCAATTTTTTTGGAAGCTTAAAGTTTCCGTCTGAGGTTCCGTTTTCTGAAAAGAGCACCAAGGAGTCAATTACAATACCTTTATTATTGAGTAATTCTACATATACGGTCTTACTAATCGTGCTAGGAATATGATCTACAGAATTGACCAAATAAGATTTAAACCAAAGGTTGTCTCCTGATCCATAATACTTTTTATCAAGATGTAAGTAGACTTTTTCTGACTGATTCTCAATGATATATTTATCAATTTGCTCTTGATACGTTGGCTTAATTGATATCAATAGAATGGCGGTGAGTAGTACGTATTTCATATGGTCTTAATGTGACAATAATAGTCTCAAAGAGTATACCAGAATTGGTTTTAATATTGAATTTGCTTCCTTACTAACGGAATACTAGTCTCAAGTGTTGGGAAGATTATCGTTGGCTTCCAACTGATTTTTTTGCATTAAAAGCACTCAAACATTTCGTCAAACTGGAAACATGCCTTGCAAGAACCGTTTATTAAAGAATCTTTTGCAGGGAATGCAATATCGCATACTGGTCCTCCTTGAAGATTGTATAAATCGGTTTGTGCACTACTTAGCTCATCGAATAAGCTTTCTAGCTCAAGGGTATCTATTCCTAATACTCCATAGACATAAATAGGGCCACATCCATTTCCCCCCGGGATTAAAGTTGTTCGGCAGTCTGCTGATGTTTCTCCAGTGGATTTTTCTATGACTGCGACAATCTCATTCTGTAGTTTTTCAATTTTATCTTCAAGTAAAGAAGCTGTCAAACTATCGTCCGAACTACAGCTTAAACTCAACCAAAGAATTGTAAGTAGAATGAAGATATTGTGTTTCATATTTTGAAGACACTTTCAATAGTCGCTTGGTTGCTACATGGTGAGTGCAGATCTTGGTTATAATGATGAGTTTTACTTCAGCCGTTTATTCAAAAAGAAAGTTGGTGTTTCACCAGTCGTTTATCGGAAAACTGTAGGTTTTGCTAAACTTGAAGATTAAAACAGGTGAGTCATTATCTTGCTAGTCACCTACCGGATGGTCTTCTCCAATAGCAACACCAAGTTTCTTTACAATCTGCTCTATAGAATCATTGTCGTAATCAATGTCAATAGGAGGGTTGAATGTAACAGATAGATCTGTGCCTTTTTGAATTCGTTTCAATCCTGTCTTGTCAAAAGCCGTCCTAAAACCATCAACTCGAATGGGTATTACAGTTGGTCTGTGCTGCTTAATCAAGTGGGCAGTTCCTTTTCTTACTGGAGCTCCTTTACGCGTAGTGCCTTGAGGAAATGTTACTACCCATCCATCTCTAATGGCTATACCAATAGATTTAGTGTCATCAGGATTCACCTCCCTTTTTATCATCTCTTCACCTTTTCTCCAGGTACGATCTACCGTTACTGCGCCGGCTAGTGCTAAGATCTTTGCTCGAATGCCTTTTTCCATAGTCTCGCGAGCAGCAACATAGTATACGTTCACCTTAGGATTTCGTAAATAACTCCAGTCATCAAGCGAATCAATGTGTCCATTGAGTGCCGCAAACATGGCCTGAAACATCGCAATCACGTCCGTGAAAATTGTCTGATGATTAGAAACAAAAAGCACGTTTTCTCCAGGGATTTCTGTCAGTATTTTACTGCCAGAAACAGTCACCTTATTTGGCTTAAGCAGATACCAAAGCACAAATCTTCCAACGGTTTGAAAGATTTTCTTTTTAAACCAAATGGACTGCCCAAACACATTTTTCTTAGCCATGACTCATTTATTTCCATTCGAAAATAGCCAACCTTATTCAATTTGATAGTAAAAAGAAAAACCCCGCTATCAAAGCGGGGTCAGCCCTAGTAGAGTAGAGTTAGTGATTGGGCGTCTCTTTATTCTGTTCGAAGTGAATCGACAGGATTTGTTTTTACGGTGCTCACAACTTTGGATGAGATGCTTAATAAAGCAAGTCCAACTATGAATAGAATCGGCAGTACGACAAACCACCATCCAAGCTGAATGCTGAATGTATAATTCTCTAACCATCTAGTCATTATCCAATAAGAAGCAGGGATGCTAAGAATACATGCAATGCCAACCAAGGTCATGTAATCTCTGCTTAATAGAGTCATTAAGTTGCGCATACTTGCACCAAGTACTTTTCGAATTCCAATTTCTTTTGTTCGCTGTTGGATTGTGAAAGAAGTGAGTCCAAATAGTCCGAGACAGGCAATTAGGATAGCCAAAGTCGAAAAGCCTGTAAATATTTTCCCAAAACGAATATCTTCTTTGTATTGCTCGTCAAAAGCACGATCGAGAAAGAAGTAATCCATTTGATAGTCAGTAAAGACATTGTCCCACTCCGCTCTAACAGAAGCGACCATTTTATCCAATTGCTCACCTTTAGTGATGTTGGCATTTTCATCAATTCGCATCTTGATAAAGTAAAACTCAGTCCAGGAACTCAGGATATAAGCCAATGGTTGGTAGTCGTCGTGCAAGGATGTGTGATGATGATTTTCTACCACACCTACTACTTTCAATGGTACGGGTCCGTAGAAACCTTCAAGCTCAGCCCCCAGAGCATCTTCAGGGTTGGAAAATCCAAGATTTTGAGCAAGCTTTTGGTTAATAACTGTTTCGCCTTTTGACCAAGGACTGTCGCCTTCTCTTAGTTCACGGCCTGCAATCTTGTCAATGCCAAAGAACTGTGGGAAGTCTAGATCCATCGAGACTAGTCCTGAGTATGTTGAATTTTCTCGACTTTCATTTTTAAGATATAGGTTAGTACCCCAGCTTACAGCTTCCCCTGGTATTTCACCAGCATTAGTGATTTGAGTAATACCTGAATACTTCAAGAGCTCGGTTTTTAACGTGCTAAATCGTTGCACATCTTGTCTGTTATCAGCTCCAACATCACCTGGAGGTGACTTGATAACAAGAATATTCTCTATATCAATTCCAAGGTCTGCCTCTCGCATATAATTGATCTGGTTGTATACAGTCAATGTACCGGAGATTAAAATGAATGTGATCATAAACTGTACTAGCACTAGTGCCTTTCTCAACTTAACACCGCCTACTTTTCCTCTTTGGCCAACAAGAATGTTAACAATGTTTATTGATTTAAGGATTGCGTATGGATATAATCCTATTAGAATCGTACCCGCAGCAATTAGGATTATTAACAATCCAAGGATCTGCATATCAAGGAGTGCGTCTATTGGAAGTCCTGTAATGTTGATTAAATACTTCTCTCCAAACTGAGTCAGTAATATCGCAAATCCGAATGCGATAAGATTCATTACGAGTGCTTCTAAAATGAACAATTGAGTGATCTGATTCATAGATGAACCCATGCACTTTCTTACTCCCATTTCTTTTAGGCGCTCCATTGTTCTTACCAGCGATAAATTCATGTAATTAATCCATGCTATAACAAGGATAATTACAGCTATCAGACTCAATACCCATATTGTTTGACTTTTAACGCTGCCATCGAATCCAAAGCTAGCCCCTGATTCCAAATGAATATTATTTAATGGTTGTAGGTAGTAGTCTATAGCAAAACCTGCTGCAGCATAGGCTTCTTTTGAGTTCTCTTCATGCAATTCATTTATTTGATCAAGTATTTCACCTGACTTAGTCGGATCTTCTGCCATCAAATAAGTGATCATATTATTGGATGTCCAGCTGTTTTTTGAACCAGTATAGTGCTCTATTGAGGGATAGGAAAGCAATAACTCAAATTGGATATGTGAGTTGGAAGGGAGATCTTCTAAAATCCCAACCAATTCATATTGGTGAGCTCCATTATTTCCGCTTAGTGTAAAAGTGCTTCCAATGGCTTTTTCAGGATCATCAAAGTACTTTTTAGAAGCCTTCAATGTTAATACTGCTGTCTGTGGCTCATCGAGACGTGACGAACTTCCTGCGATGAAATTAAAATCAAACATTTCAAACAATCCTTTGTCAGTGACATACACTCCGGGTTGCTCGAAATTGACTTTATTCCCATTGTCATTATAGATGATCGAATTGTTGGCATAGTTGTAGTCAAAGAATCTTGCAGTCTCCGTTACTAGGGTAGACTGCTCCTTCAATGTTTTACCCATCATCGAAGGGGCATTTATTGATTGGCCAAGTGATTCTCCGTTTTTATAGGCTTCCGATTCAATTCGGAAGATTCGATCTGCATTTGTGTGAAAAGAATCGAATGAGTTGTGAAAATTGACATATTGAAAAATGACCAGGCAAGCAGCCATACCAAGTGATAGTCCAAAGATGTTAATGAAAGAGAAGACTTTGTTATTCTTAATCTGGCGAAGAATAGTGGTCAAATAATTTTTTAACATGTCATTTTTGGTTTTGGTTATGAATTTGAAATTCAATCGGTGTGCCAATATTTGTAAGTATCAGTAAGTCAGCGGATTATAGAAAATCGCATATTGTTCGGTTGTGCGAATATGAACGGGTTTAAAAAAGATTCGAACAGAAATACACTATTATCAATCTAATTTTCGATTCATGATTTATGACATTGACCTTTTTGAATTGCATTAAATGAGTGAAATTGGTGCCATGAAGAAATTACTACTAATAGCGTGTTTTTTTCCATTTGTGCTGCAAAGTCAAATCAAGTTTGAGCAGGGTACTTGGGATGAAGCAGTTGCGAAATCAAGAA
>CAZWLS010000287.1:0-5779 GCA_964634415.1 uncultured Roseivirgaceae bacterium
TTTATTGTGAAAGCAAAAGATATGTGGAGAATGCGCGAGCTCTACCAATCTATACCAAAGGAAAAAAGGGCATCATTGGAGCCATATCCAAAATCAACCACTAGCATGACCATTTTCATTGATAACGATGGGAGTTATTACGTTGACGATGAACTGGTGACGCTTGAATCTATCAATCAGATATTTAAACAACTGTCCGCTAAAGAAAGGTCTAATGCTTATGTATTTGATGATAAGACTGATATTTCAAAATATGTTGTGAAAAGAGGTGCACTTAATAAAAGCGACTTCCCTCCAAATGATATTTACATTCATCTTTTCTCGAAAGAGAATACGGAACCACTTCCAAAGTATTTTCAATCATCGAATCAGGAAGTTAAGATGGTAAAATATGCATCAGAGAATAATAAGCTTGAAAAATATGTCTCAGATATACACGCGATGTTTAAGGAGAACAATCTTTTAATGGATTATTGATAAGACCTAGAGGGTTTCAAGCTATTTGAGGCCCTCAATTATGTTTTCAGTTGCTTCTACCAGCGTTGTTTCTCGTCTCATATATGCCTTTAGGTGCTTATCAAGTAAGGGATAGTACCTTTTATAGAGCCCATTTCTTACCATATAGGTTTCATCATAGGCGATTCCTAATTTTTCAAGAAGCTGTTTTGTGAGCTCGCCGGTAAAGTAGAATAGATAAGAGTGACCTAATTGCCTCGGCATTTTTATGTCCATTATTTCAACCACATCATTGATAGTTCCACCTACAAAGTAATTGCTTGATAGTATAAGATGATGAGCTGATTCATGATATAACAGTTCAAGCCAATTTCCTTTAACGTCATTCTCTCCGATAGCATTCATTACCACATAGGTAGGGAAAAGTGAAGTATATGGTCGATTGCGTAAATTCCATTTGGTCACTTTTGAAACATATGTAATATCTACGGGCAACTTTTCCTCTTGCCAAAATTGCCTTGTCAGCTTAGTGATATCTTGAACAAACGCTTCCTCAGTCTTAATAATCAGTGGTAGGTATTCGTTCACGACACTTTTGCAAGCTTTATTATGGATGGGCCAAAACACTTTTTCGTACACACTGCTTATCTCCTGAAGCACCTTCATGTGCTCGCGAAATTGATCAGGGATCTCATTTAGATCTTTGTTTTGATTGGTAATCCAGAATTTAAATGCTGTCATGTAATCACTTGTTCTGAGGTCTTCTTCTATAAGATTCTCAGAATAGTAGGAAACGGCTCTGTCCAGTTTTGCCTTTTCTGATTTACTTAGTTTTTGATTGATTATTGTACTGTCTTCATTGACTTGCATAAAAGATTCAAGCCATAAGTAGTGATGAAGATTAAACCAATAATTAACATTAAAAGAATAGTACTTGGTGGTGTCTCTTTCGATTTGAGCTTGTATGCTAATGCTTAACAATATGCTCAATAGACTGCAGAAAAGTATTTTTTTATTCATGAGATCGAATGTTGCCGGTAAAAGTAGTTTTTAAAAACGATTGATAACAACCACGCCATGATTCTGAAACTTGTCCATCGCTGGAAGCTCATCAGCTGCTTGTTCTAACGAAATGGTGCGTTCAATCAGGTTCTGCGGAGTTAGTTTACCTGCTTGAATCATATTCAACATTTCAGTATATCGAAATGCTTGCATGCCATGGCTACCAATGATTTCTAATTCATCAGAAAGAACCCGATCCATTGGAACTTTAGGGTGTTGATGTTCATCCGTCATAAGTCCAACTTGAATGTGTTTTCCTCTTTTTCTTAAGTTAGATATTGAGTTGAAGCATGTAGCTTGACTTCCTAAAGCATCCACTGAGACATGTGCCCCGCCATTTGTCAGATCTCTTATTTCATCAACCAGATGATCCGATTTAGAGGCATTGAGTGTATAAGATGCTCCCATAGCTTTAGACAGGTCGAGAGCTTCATCGTTAATGTCGATAGCAATTACTTGTGCCCCCAGAGAGTTGGCAATCATAATCGCAGATAAGCCTACACCTCCACACCCATGAATGGCCACCCACTGTCCGGAGGATACTTTACCTTGGTCTACAATTGCTCTAAATGAAGTGATGAACCGGCATCCTAGAATGGCAGCCGTATTGTCATCGATTTCATCAGGAAGCTTTACCACATTGATATCTGCATAATCCAGAACTACATATTCTGCAAAAGATCCCCAATGTGTGAATCCCGGCTGTCTTTGGTTATCACAAACTTGATGATTTCCAGAATGGCATTCGCTACATTTTCCACAACCGCTTACGAATGGAACGGTAACACGATCTCCTATTTTGAAATTTTTGACTTCTTTACCAATTGCTTCTATGGTGCCTGCTAGTTCATGACCCGGAACATGCGGTAAATCTATATCAGGGTCATGTCCAACCCACCCATGCCAATCGCTTCGACATAGTCCTGTGGCACTAACTTTAACGACTACACTGTGAGCAGACGGAGTAGGGTCTGGAACATTTTGGACCTGGAGAGGCCCCATGAACTTTTCATAGACAAGGGCTTTCATGAAGTGTAAATTGAAATATAATTCCAATTTACACTCATTGTTTTCGAAAGCAACATTTTAATACATGGTGTTGGGATTCTTTGATGTGGACGGAATTTGCTGGATGGCATCCCAATGCTCGCAGATCTTTCCATTGGAGTCAAATCTGAAAAAGTCCATTGTCACGTATTGATCATTTCCAGGCCATGTCTGATGTGTGTGTAGGGCGACAAGGTCACCTTCCGCTATGCATCTTACAAATTTTATTGATTTATCGGGGTATTCATCCTGCATTCTATCAAAGTACTGAATGAATCCATCCAGTCCGTTGGCTACATCTGGATTGTGCTGAATATACTCGTCTCCCAAATACAGTTCGACAGCTCTTTTTGGATTACCCTCATATGCCATTTTGTAAAAAGCAATGGCGTTTTCTTTATTCTGGTCTAAGTTCATTGGAGTTGATTTAAAATTTACCGTTCGTATTTTTCCATTGATCACTTGGTAAAATAGTCTCTACTACATCCCAATGCTCTACAATCTTACCTGCTTCAACTCTAAAAAGGTCATAGTAGGAGGTAGGCTTGTTTGCAAAGGTTCCCTCGCTAACAGTTAATACAAAGTTACCTTCTCCTAGTACCATGTGATTCTTCGTGTAAATCATTTGAATATTGTTTTTGGCCATCTCTTCGATTGCAGAACTAAGTCCACTTAGGCCATCAGCAATAAATGGGTTGTGTTGCAAGTAATTTTCTCCTTCTATGTAGTCGCCCAACTGGTCGTATTGTCCTTGTACCAAGATTGAGCTAACGAAGTTTTTTACCAGTACCTTGTTAACAGCGGTTTTGTCTAGATCTGATGAATTTGTTGGTCCATCAGTCTGTGATCTTCCACTTGGATTTGCCGGCGCAACAGGAATAAGGTTATCCCAATGCTCGACGATTAAGCCATTCTCAAATCTGAAGATATCAAAGCCAATTTTAGGTCCAAAGAAATCGTAAATAGTGTGTGTAAATACAAAATCACCATCTTGAAATGCGCGGACAACTTTCGCTTTGAATCCACCTTCAGGGGCATTTTGCATTACCACTCCAAACCCTTCCAGACCATCTCCAACGGCCAAATTGTGTTGGATGTATTTGTTGGAATTTATATAGCTAACAGGCGTTTGATCTCCAGATTCAAGGCTTTCTAAAAGTGCAACTGCTTTTTGCTTATTTGATAACTCTACCGTTTTCTTCTCCACAGTTTTGGTATCCTTTTGTTCTTCTTGAGAACTACAGCTAATGCAAGAAGCTATTGCTATTGACACCACAATTAAATTAAACTTTCTCATCATCGTTTTTTTGAAGCAAAGCAACGAATGGACAGCTTTGGAGTAAAGGTTGAAAGTGGTTTAAAGACTGTAGAAATCGGAAAATATGAAATTGATCATGCTACGCATGATCTGTTCGAAATGATTCTGGAGTCTGATTAGTAAAACGCTTAAAATACTTGAATAGGTTGGTGGGTTCATCAAATCCAGCTGAATAGGCAATTTCTTTCACAGATAGGTTTGTATTGATGAGTAAACGCTTGATTTGTAGGATAAGAATGTCATCAATAAACTTTTTTGCTGATTTGCTTAAAATCTTATGCGTGATGTTATTAAGTGTTCTCGCAGTAACGTTTAGTTTATCAGAGTAAAAACTGACTGAGCGATTTGATAAACAGTTTTGCTCCACGAGATATTGTAAAGTCATAAATAGAGAAGTGTACTTATCTTCCATTTTATGATCTGCGCTTGGCGTTCTACTTCTGTAAATTTTACTAATGAGTACTTGTAGGTAATTTCTAATGATTCCAGGAGTATGATCATCAGGAATACGATTAAACTCTTGATTTATTTGTTTTATTAATTGCCATGTTTCCTTTAATTCTCCCTCAGTCATTTTGGAATGTTGAGGGAATAGCAATTCATTAAATAATGTGGGTATTTTCTGCGCACTCTTTTGCTCCAGATAGCTGAGCATGTATTCTTCTGTGAAGAGTAGCATAAAGCCTTTTGCATCGCTGTGATGGAAGTGATGAATTTGATCTTTTCTTATCGTTAGAATTGATCCCGCTTCATACAAGTATTCATTAAAGTCTATTGTGTGCTTGCCAAATCCCTCAGATACTAAAATGAGCACATAGAAATTCACCCTATGTGCATTCATATGATTATGATCTAGATCTTTCTTATTGAGAATTTGCTCGAGAGGATAAATATCAAAATCGATATCTGGTCGCTTATTGCGATCAAACTGTATGTCTGTCGGTCGGTTTAGCACCACAATTAATTAAATTGAAATGGAAATTTAATCTTTTAAGCAAGGAATGATATTGGCTAAGCCTAAAGGATCGACTTTGGTACAATACCCCTCAACCAGAGCTGAAATCTTTTAGATCTGCTAGCATAGGAATCAGGATTGAAGTCTTTTGTGGTTCGCCAGGCGTTTTCAGACTTTAATTCCTCAATCATGATATTCGAAAGATTAGTTGCGATTGTTGAATCCTGAATAACAGCAATGCATTCGGTATTCAGGTTAGCACTTCTTGGATCTAGGTTGAATGTTCCAATTACTGCAATCTCATAATCAATGGCCATGGATTTAGCATGTAATCCAAAGGTCGGAGTGTAATTTATCTTGCGCTGCAATGCGCCAGTCATTACTTCATATCGAATAGCAGCATCCGGTTTGAATTCATAAATTTCAACACCAATGTCTAGCAGCTTTTCTCTCTCTCTGCGATATCCGCTAAATGCTTCCAAGTTGTCCGTAGACAATAGACTATTGGTTAGAATTTTTATTTCAACTCCACGATTTATTGCTTGTTCAAATAGGTTGTGACTCACTTCTGTTGTCACCAAATAGGGAGATTGGATGTAGATGTTATTTTGGGCTTCGTTGATAAGTTTAATTAATGCATCTGTGCTGGCACCACCACCTGCTAAACCATCTGAACCATCATTTTTGCCTGGCATATCTGAGATAAATGATACGCTATCAACCCAAGCGATCATTCCACTTTCTTCTAGCTGCTTATATAATTGTGGTACTTGTTCAATGTTGCTTCTGACTTCCGGCCAGAAATTATTTGGATTACAAGCATATTGGTGAAGGTACTCGTACTTAACATCAGTGTTTTTCTCTTCTTCACTCAGCGAGATAAGATTTGATACAGGAATGCTAAGTTCACTATCCCAAAAAGTAGCAAAGGATGTTCTTAC
>CAZWLS010000288.1:0-5772 GCA_964634415.1 uncultured Roseivirgaceae bacterium
CAAAAGCTTCACGTTACTTTTAATCTTTTTTAATTCTGTGAATGCAGTGTCTTTGTCTACTTTCTCAATCGCAACATTATATATATGAGCAAAAGGAATCCCGGTCGTCAGCTCGAAAGCCATTGAAGAGGGAAGGCTCACATGATCGGGCAGCTCTACTTCAGAATAAGGATTGGCACTCACCTTACTTTCTTTAGAAGAAAATACGTTCTCTCCTTCCTTGACTAAGGATACCATTCCAACATATTCATTACCCACTTTCATAACCCCTTCTTCAAAAACAATGTCAGGGTTGACGCTTACTTGTCGATCTTTCTGATCATAGGTCTGTGAAAAATACCTTTTGATGGAACCTTCCAATTCATCACCTTCAAGTCTTATGCATCTTAAAAACTTGTTTTGTTCTAAAGTTTTAGTAATGGTCTTAACCACATTTTCGTACTTCTCTAGTGTCTCGGATACTTTAGAAAACGGCTTATCCAGAAGATACTTTTTCATCCTGATCAATGGATTATCAGTTTCACTGATCTTATTTATAGCCTTATCACTTACTGTGATATATAGCTCACAATAAAGGTTAACTACCTTGGATTTGTCCCAAGACTTTAAGTCTTCTAACTCTATTCTGTTATTGGCTTTTTCATAATCAGCATGATAGACTTCATCGAATACATAATAACTCCATTGAGTAGTTGTATTATCGGGAAGCCTTTTGATTAATGAAAGAATGCTGCTATCTACGTTTTTAAAGCCATCTCTGCTTTGGGTCCAGAGAGGTGGAAACCATATTCGATACCCGAATACCATGTCCCCATTTCCAAGTAATATATGGTCTTGGTAGATCCCTTGATAATACGATAGTTCGCTTAAATCTTTATTTCCCATGATCTCTTAGTTTTTCGTAAAATCCAGTTTTATCCTGGATGTGTCTTGGACTTGCATCAAATACTCGCTTAGTCATAAAAACATTGATGTCATTGCTCTCTCTCTGCTTTCTCATGACACGGTACCAGAGGATGAGTTCAATGAGAAGTACAAACAAGGCAACCACTCCCAAAGCCATTGTGCCCATCAGAAAGATGATCCCCAGACCTAGCTGAGGACCAGTCAATCCTTTGATTCTTACTTCATCATTTAGGTGCCGCCAAGTGGCTACCTTTCCTTGCTCCTTTTCACCCATGATTTAGTTAACTAGCAACCACGCAGATCCAGCTGCACCGATGAGTGCGGCAATCACAAATCCTGTCAAGTTGTCCTTTGCAGTTTGATTATTGAAAGCATACGCCCAAACCACTCCAACTAATCCCACAGCCAGTGCTGCACCCATGATTATTTGTAATATGTCATAGACTACTCCGAGCTGCTCTTCTAAACTGTCTTTTGCATCTTCAAGACTTGGACCTTGACCATAGCTATATTCAACAACTACTAATTGCAAGATGATCATGACTAACATGGGTACCCATGTTCTCATAGATTGCTTTTTCAATACATTCTTCATTTTACTAATTATTAATATTTGGTTTTACAATACTTGTTCGTTTCCTATGTCGCTGAGATCATCTTCCTGATCTTCAGCAATACTTTTATGTTCTTTTGATTGCTCGGCTAGTTCCATGTCATCCTCGATTTGGCTGTGATCGCCTGAAGGTGGAACATAATCTTTGTACTCTTCTCCAAGCTTCTCTTTGGATTCAGGTCTTAGCCATATCCGATTTTGAATAGCTACCTTCTCTTCTTCTACCTCTGATGGCCCCGAGAATAATTCATTAAGAATTTCCTTCGCTGGACTACTGGTATCTTTTATTACCTCGGTCTCACCCGTCGCGTGCTTATAGCTCCAGATGATGTCGGCACTTTCTTCAATAGAGGTAGCATTCTCTAATTCAACTACCTGTTCCAATGCAATTACAACTTCCATATCATTTCTTCCTTCGATAAAATCAAACTCATATGCTTCTTCCTCTTTCCTGTTTTTTCCAAACAGTACTCGATAAATTTTAAGTCTTAATGTCTCATCGTTTGACACATAAATGATCACTGCTATCAACAGAGTGACGACTAAAATCAAGACCTTGTACTGGCTAATAAATTCATTCACAATCCAAAACTATATCAGTCATTTCGTGCACCAATTGATAGGTAACTAGCGGTCTTTATTGTACTTATTTTGTTCATTATGAAAACAAGGATAAGAGTACAAAAAGCTGAAATACAGGATCTTAATATCCCAAATTGGATGGGTAGTCAGATCTCACCTGACAACTTTGATTTACTGAAAAAAGGAAAAAAAACCCGACCGGTAGAACTTATTGATGAGAAGGGCAAACGCCATTATGGGATATTGCAAGCCTTCGAAAATGATGGAGTGTCTAAAATTTCGATTCATAAGGTGAATCCAAAAAAGGAAATAGACTACCCCTACGAAATAGATGGAGAGTTATTAGATAAGAGTCAATTTAAACTTCTCAAAAAAGGAAAATTTGTTGCCTTAAAAAACGGCAACTACTTAAAGGTTGATAAAACCCTTAATAAAGTACTCTTATATACCGGTAGGGAATTGGATGCAGTGACTAAGGTTGGAAACTATACCTTATCACCCGTTGATAAGCAAAGATTGTTAAACGAACAATCTTTAACGCGAGTGCTTAATGACAAGAATGGAGACTACATCTTAACTACCATCAAATTTGATAATGAGAATAAGTCCTTTGATATCGACCTGGATCAAACCAAGATTATATCTAAACATCAGGCAGAAAAATATCTCATAGATCAAAAGATCGAAAATCTTAATATCACTAATTCGGATCCTAAAAAAACCATGGTTCAGTTCCTTGAAGGAAATGATCGTGCGATGGTTGAGCTTAAAGAGATGCAAGCTGCTGGCTACTCCCCATCTATGGAGACCCTACTAGAGGTTACTAATAACCAGGAAAGCTCAAGAGCCAATCAGCTTATTAATTCATTTGATATCGACAGCAAGCAGTTTGAGAAGCTCACAACTATTTATCAAGAAAATCAAGCAAGAACTCTCGATTCTGATCAAAAACTCACCATCTCCGAAATAGATATAGAAAATCAAAAAATCATTGGCATAGATCAAGATGGAGAAGAAAAAGAAGTCTCCTTCAACGAAGTCAGAACAGAGCAGGAATACCAGCTCTATATACAATCACAGGGCAAATCAAAAAGTCAATCAAAAGGAATCTCATTAAATCAATAACTTAAATTTTTACATTATGAGCACAGAAAAAGCCAAAAAGTCTTCTAAAAAAGAAGAAACTAAAGAGCAAGAAATCAAATATTTCAAAGGAAAAATTAACACCCATGAAAAGGCTGCACCAGAATTGGTGCCCTACGAAAATGGGACATTAAGAATGACAGGATCACTGGTTTATAGAAATGGCCAAGAATGGGATACCGTAAACTTCATCGCATATAATGCGAATGCGGAAAAAATCAATACTGCCATTTCTCTCGAACAGAGGACCTTCACATTATCGGGTGAATTGAAGCAAGGAAATCTATATGTAAGAGATGTGAAGATGCATCAACTTCAAAGCATAGAGGGCACTATCAATTTTGTAGAGAAGCAAAAAAATGGTGATCACAAGCTACTTGTTGGTGTAAAAAATGAACGAGATATGACTTTTACTTTCTATGCTACTGTACCTGAAGGAAAGGAATTAAATGGATCTACACTTGAAAAAGGACAGTTGATAGCCATTAATGGTGAAGGTACTGTTTTTGATAAAAAAGATGATAGCAGAGCTATTGATATCAGAGCATGGAATGTGGCTAAAAATGCTGAAGAATTAGAGAAGATAATAGAACTAAAAAGAGAAGCCTCAAAAGAAAAAACAGTTGCTTAGTTTCACCTATAATAGGTGTATGAATGAAAAGCCCCATTACGGGGCTTTTTTCTTGTGTAATAACAACAATCAACAATCAATTATCGTTGTTTTGTTAATATGTCATCTACCGGAATCGTTATTACAATCATGGCACTAGTATTAGCTGCCGTAGGTACATTAGGACTCTACTTAGGCAAAAAGAAGAAGTCTTAAAGTTCAATCTTCGAACGATTCTCTAACACTTCCTTAATAAAATCTTTGTATTTGATCCTAAACATACCCAGGATGTTAGCTAACACTTGCGTATCAGAAATTTCAAATTCATCAGCTAGTGCTTTTATCCATTTGTTATTGCGTCTTCCTACACGCATATTAATAACATTATTACCCACTATTTCACCGGGCCATTTAGTGCCGATCAACTGTTGAAGCATTTCGTTGGTGTCCTCCTGGAATACTCCATACTCCATTTCGTTGCCGTGTTCAAACAGCAGCTTCTTCTCATCTTCACTTCCCGATATGAATTCGTTCTTTTTCGCTTTTGATCGCTTAGCTACTTTCTTAGGAGCTTTAGCCACCTCTACCTTCTCTTCTTTATTCTCTGGCTCTTTCTGATCTTTAACATCCTTATCCCCTGTATCGGAATTTCCTCCTTTATTGTCTGTGCTTTTATCAGCTTTTTCAGTTGCCTTGCTCTTGGTAACAGATCCATAATCATCATCATCATCTAATAGAGCTCCAAATGCCGACTTTTTAATTTCCTTATCTGCTGCCATGGTCCTATTTGTTTAGTTTATTAAATACTTCTTCACACTTATTGTACATCTCACTCATTACCCTATCTATTACTCGTTGACGTTTCTCATCTTCCAAGTCCGGGTAAGCTAATGTTTGATAGTTTTCTTGTAAATATTTCCATCTTGGCATCATCCCATCTAATACAGGGAAAGGTGTTTCTTCCTTTAATCGATTCGTTTCCTCACTACTTCTAAACTCCTTTACCCTTGAATCAACCTGGTTGTATACAAAGAATCTTTCAGCCTTATCAAACCCATTCTTTTCACGCTTAGGATCTACATCTTTCAACAGGACCCTGCAGAACTTCAAAATACTGTCTACTTCAACAAAAGAAACCGGATTTATAGGTATGAATATTATGTCAACCAGATTGTAGGTCTTAGCAACACCTTCAGCTGACATATTACCAGGAAAATCTATAATTATGTAATCATACAATCCCATTTCATTGTCTATTATACTCTGACCTGCCTCAAGTGATGAGTATACATTCAAATCAAAGAGGTTATCCTGATCAAGGTCTTTATTCTGCTTAAGCTCGAATTTTCTTCTTGAAGCTATCGTGTTCTGCTTGTCATCTGCATCAATGGCAATGACTGACGAATTTGTTTTGTCTTTAATATATAGCGCAAGCAAAGTCGAAAGTAATGACTTGCCTATTCCACCCTTGTGACCACCCAGTGACACAACAACTGATCTCTTTTCTTTCATCTTTATTGATTGTTAAGTAAACATTTAAAAATTAAAACATGAATGTGGCTATATATATCAATTAATTAAAACAAATATTAACATATCACAATAAATAACAAAATATAATAAGATAAATAATAATAAAAATACATTAATAAACATGTAAGAGTGTATATATGTTAACATAATTACACACATGTAAGTGTACACACTATTTCAATTTTACGATAAAATCTCAGTGATTTTAGAAGCGTGTAAATGTGTAGGTGTGTAAGTGTACACACTTTTGAATAACTCGTATGATATTTATCTGGGGATTGCATCATATAATCTTACACATCCTTCATACCCTAAAATTAGCCCTTTTTAAGGCTTTTATATCTTCTCTGGTGTATCTGCACATTCGATTGGGAGATCGTGTCTC
>CAZWLS010000289.1:0-5759 GCA_964634415.1 uncultured Roseivirgaceae bacterium
CCGTAGTCTAAGCCAAAGAGATAATTAGGCCTTCTAGCAGCAGGTTCGGGCCGGGCGGACGTTTCCGTTCGAGTCCCTGTGCAATCACGATCTAAACCCGCTTTTTAGCGGGTTTTTTCGTTTCCGAGCGTCCGTAGTCTAAGCCAAAGAGATAATTAGGCCTACTAGCAGCAGGTTCGGGCCGGGCGGACGTTTCCGTTCGAGTCCCTGTGCAATCGCTTTTACAGAATTCTGCCTTAGATGTAATTGCTGTATTTATTGGTCAATTCAATGCGATGATCTAAGCCGTTATAGCCGCCATTAATCCTTTTAGTAAGTTTTTTAACGGTTTCTTCAGTTAGATCGGTGCAAATCGAAAACAAGTTGTTGACATTGAAAAAGTGGATTGCACTTTCAAATGCATAGTCTGTTTCGACAAGATCAGGATTGGAGATAAAACCAACGCCCTGATTCTCCGAAAACTTTTCATAATTGTTTTTACCTGTCAGTTGAATGGCTCCTCGTCCCTTATACTTCCAGCCATCTCCACTTTGTTCATCACCATTGCCCATTCGATTGGCGTAGACTCTATTTGCTATTTTTTCAGGGTTTCTGGCATATTCGGTTACATTTTCTTCATTGAAATATTTGCCAAATACCTTCAGCAAACCGTCAGCTGAATAATTCAGGTTTTCTTTAAACATCTTAAATCCTGCTGTTTCATGAGCACACTGTGCAAAAAAATGTACTGCCTCAATATCTGATATACTTAAATATTTCTTCCCTTTTCTAAAGGTCATAGGGCCAAAATCCCCATCTGGACTGGTGCCAATTTTCATTTGAAATGTTTCAAGCGGATTCATAAATTTTAAGATCAGTGAGCAAGAGTAAGATAACAATAAGTTATTTGCCATGAAAAGCAATAGAACGCTCGTAGATTCCTCAAATGTCTTTTCCGGCCTGTTCAACTGGTTTTTTGATTAGTTGAGCTAAATAGTCTAAACCCCTCTAAAGAGTTGTATATTATTGTTTAAGAAAAGTAATTAGTTTGGATCTTAGTAGAATCAAAAATCAAATAATCCATCAACACATTCAATGTGTTATGTTAGATGAAACGGCTCAGGTTTTGCAGTCGGACGATATACTTGCAGAGATCAAAATTGGGATTCTACTTTTAAATGAATGCGAGCTTTTTGTTGGAATGGATGACCTCATCCTGAATCTCAATGATGGAGAGGAATTACGACTTGATTGTATTGAGACCGATTTTTTTGGAAGACATTCGATTTTTGATTTCCTGTTTAAGAGGGTAGACGATGAGAAAGGTGGGAAGAACATGGTATTGCTCATTCATGATTTAGAAGAAGTTTATCAAAGAGTTATCTCGTTGAGGCAAGAGCGGAATGAGGCGCAGATGTATGCTACGCAGTTACAAATTGCCCATGATAAATTAAAAGAGGCCCAACTGCAGCTGGTTGCAAATGAGCGTATGGCCTCTGTTGGTCTTTTAGCCGCAGGTATGTCCCATGAAATCAATAATCCACTCAACTATATTTTTAATGGAGCAGCATTAGCCAAACGTCATTTGGATGAAGATCAATTGGATGATGAGCATCTAAATCAAATGATAAGTATTATAGAAGAAGGTGCTGAACGAATCAAACTGGTGACAGGACAATTGAAAATATTTGACCACTCAAGTCAGAAAGAAGAAAAGATGGTTGATATACATCAACTGATTGATTATTCAATTGATCTAATAAAGCATAGAATAACTGATGAAACTGAAATCGTTTCCAAATACACCAATGAAGAGGTGTTGATACAGAGTAAGTCTGGACGGATAAATCAAGTATTTTTTAACCTTTTGCTCAACGCATATAATTTCACGCGTGAGGTTGATAAACCTCGAATTGTTGTGAAAACTGTTTGTACTGATCAAATTATTTCTGTTCAGGTTGAAGATAATGGTGTAGGTATTTCAGATGATATTCGAGAGCAAATTTTTGAGCCATTTTTTTCGACAAAGAAAATAGCAGTAGGAAAAGGATTGGGTCTATCAGTTACTAAAATGATATTGAAGGAATACAATGGTGAACTATTCTTCGAAAGTGAAAAGGGTTCTGGTACTGTGTTCTATGTTAAGCTTCCAAAGAAGTAATCTGAATTAATTCTTAAAGCTCTTCTCCGTGTCAAACTCCTCAATAGATGGTATGACCTCTTCGGTGGATTCACCTTTTCCTGTAAGACTTGTAGTGTACTTCCATTGGTCGCCATAAATAGACTCATATATGATGTCTATTCTAATTTGATCTGAATTTTCAAAAAAGACTTGTGCTAATTGTAAGTTCTCTTTTAAACTCAAGATTCTTAAACTCTCACCCTGACGAATAATGTTCTTACTAATTCTAGAGTTTGTTACATAAGTCGGTATGCTATCGCTCATTTCAAAAGCATCAAACAAGTTCCACCAGTTGGTAATCTCTTCACCTTTATAAAGTAATCTCACATCTTTAATAATAGCAGGACCAACACCTGCATTGGTTACTCTGATCTGATAGTTGTTTATACTTTGGTCTTCAACGCTATGAGATTTACCTACTCCTAATCCAATCCTTGGCCATACAGAAGCCTTCGCTTGTTCATGCATTAAGGCGCGCTGCTCAGACATGATTATTGTTTGACGAATCGATACAAAAAGTGCGCAAATACTGATGAGCGCTACACTAAATGCAATGATGTATTCTGGATTTCGAAGTGGGTTTTTGTTTTGAAGACCTTCCATGTGGATCGTTATTTCTGAGCAATAATATGGGATTGTGACGAATTTGACCGTTATTCTTGTCTAGGCATGCTTTAATTATATTTATTCGGTGGAAGGCATATTAATAACATCTGTACTAAGTAGTATTGGTTTAGGAGTCAGTTCATTCTTTGGATTCTTTCTTCTGAAGAATAAGAACATTGAGAATCGACTGCTTGCTTGGTTGTTGATAGCTCTTTCATTGCGGATAACTAAATCAATATTTTACACACATTTAGAGCTTCCTCTTATTGTAAAAAATTTAGGACTGGCGGCTAACCTGGCAGTAGGACCTTTACTTTTTCTTTATGTACGTGCGCTTGTTGGGTATAAAGATCTTGCAAGCAAGCACTTGGTGCATTTCGTTCCGTCAATCCTTTATTTATTTCTCTCACCGATATTACCAAATGGAGGAGTAAGTCAATTTTGGACAGTGAGTTATTCTATGATTTTGGTTCAGTCTTTTGTTTATGTTGGTTTATCAACCTTTAAGCTAATTGTTGCTTCAAATGATGTTGGAAACAAACAAGTTAGATGGGCAGCTTCGCTTATTACAGGTTTGTTTTTCATGTGGTTGATTTATGCTTTGATTTTTTTGAATATTGTACCAATCTATTCTTTAGGCGCAGTTTCATTCTCGGTATTAATCTTTATACTGTCATTTGTAGCTCTAAAACATTACCCTTTGTTCAAAAGCTCGGGATCTAAGTATCAGAATACTAGAATATCGGATAATGAAGGGCAAGAGTATTTCTACAATTTGAAGCGACTAGTAGCACAGAAAGAGCTATTTAAAAATCCTAATTTATCCTTATCCATTCTCGCAAATGAAATGGATCTTCTTGAACGGGATGTCTCTCAACTTATTAATCAATATGGTAACTGTAATTATTCTCAATTCATAAATGAATTTCGAATAGTTGAAGCAAAAAAAATGTTGTGGCAACAAACAGAAAGTAAGATTATAGCCATTGCTCTGGCTTCCGGTTTTAATAATCTAGGAACATTTAATAGCGCTTTTAAGGCGCACACAGGTCTGACGCCTTCGGAGTATCGAAAAGCCAAAGTTTAGCTCAATTTTCGTTTCACGATTCATGAATTCATAGGCATGTTTGGAGAGAGATCATCTTCTTTACTCCAAAAAATATGATGAATTCTACAGCAATTAAAAGACGCGATTGGATCAAAATGTCTATGCTTGCCTCAGTCGGTTTTGGTCTTTTAGAAGGAGCAGATGTTTTCGGGAAAGACCTTTCAAAAAAGCGTTTTGAAAGTGGTGATGAAAGTGTAAGAAGACTTTTATTCAATGAAAATCCTCTAGGTCCCAGTGATAGCGTACAAGAAATAATTCAAAGTCAATTGGCAAGGGTAAGTAAGTATGCCACCTTTCATAAATATGATTTTCAGGCGCTCAAAGAGCTTATCGCAAAGCAAGAAGGATTAAGACCTGAAAATGTTCTACTTAGTCATGGTTCATTTGACTCGCTACTTATGGTTTCATCTCACTTTGGTGCCAACGGGGGAGAAATTATTGTTCCAAGTCCAAGTTTCGATGTAATCGGGGGTTTTGGTAGAAAGATTGGTGCCAAGGTTAGGCCTGTAGAGGTAGATAAGGATTTTCGAATGGACCTAGCTAAAATGGAAGGTGCAGTATCACCTAAAACAAGATTGGTCACCATTTGCAATCCAAATAATCCTACGGGAACAACTTGTAGTACTAGTAATCTTCATGCATTCGCAAAACTTATTTCAAACAATGCCTACGTATTAGTAGATGAAGCATATATACACTACTTAGAATCTTGGAGACAACACACCTTGTCTGACTTAATTGAGGGGAACAACGTGCTTATTTCGAGAACATTTTCGAAGATTTATGGAATGGCCGGAATGAGGATGGGATATTTGTTAGGTCCGTCGGAATTTATTCAAAAATTAGAGTCGAAGTATACCCTTGGGTTCCCTGGTAACATGCCAAATTCATTAAGTGTTGCTGCTGCTATTGCCTCATTGAATGATGAAAATTTCATTGATAAGTCACGAATATTCAATAATGAAAGCAAGAATTCATTTTATAGTTTCTTGGATGACTTAAGTATTGAGTATATAAAAAGCGATGCGAATTTTATTTACTTCAATGTTGAAAAGTTTGATGCTTATAAAAGTTTGATGTGGAAAAATAAAATCCTTTTGACCGGTGGTTGGCCAACCAAGCCAAAATGGGCACGTGTCACTATGGGGTCGAAAGACGATATGGATTATCTGATGGAGAAGATGAAAGGTAAAAAGTGGTTAGGCTAAAATTAACTGAGGGCAATCTACTGTTTCTAAGATTCGGCATGATTGTGAATGCTATAGGACAATAAGATATAGTAGGTAATACGTGTAACTCAACTTACCAGGTAAGCTTTGGCATCTTCCTCATTGTCAAACAACTTCATTTTACCTCCAATCATGACATTATAGGCATTGATAACCACTCGTTTGGAGGTAGGCACTCCTACAATAGCAACTTTTGAAGGTATGTGTCCTATTTCCTTACCTATCTGTCGCATCTGGGTTCTAAACCTTGCGGATGCATTTGTCTCTGAAACATTTACTAGTCTAAGGTGAGGTTTGTTCAAGGCAAGAACTTTTTCTTTCATTTGATTAATTGTATCAATCATCTCATCATCTCCGAGATGTCGATAATCGATATAAAGTATTTCTTTGCCTTGGTGGTTAATAGTAGTTATCATGCTTAAAAATAACTCCTTGTTGGATTTTATAAATAACTGAATAATGAAAATACTTTAAAACATTATTTTTAAACTCAATCAAACAGAGAAATACGATGAATGCTTATCAAATAATAGTTCTGTTTCTAGTTTCTTCACTTGGCTTTTTCGTATATGCCAAAACAGCTATTGGTGGTTTGAAACGAAAACTATAATTACAATAGAAGTTTATCAGTCTATCAGTAGAATTTTCTCGCGTA
>CAZWLS010000290.1:0-5735 GCA_964634415.1 uncultured Roseivirgaceae bacterium
CAATATGAATGGCGCCTTGGTACCATCATTCCATACTAACCTGTGCTGATCATGCAATAAAGCTTTTATTACTTCCACATCCTGGCGATCTCCAGCTCCAGCGTAGCTTGTTACTACTTTCTTGATTTCATTTTCCGTTTGCGCTGCAGCTACTGCAAACAAACCCATTCCCATTAGGAACAATAACGATTTAAACATTTTATTGATATATTAATTATTGATATATCAATATACTTAAAACTGAATTATAAGTTTCATTTGTTGCTAAATTTTTTGTTCACTCTTCAGCGAACTATCCCTGGCACGAGATCAGCACACTAATTACTATTAAAATTTAATAGTTTGCAGGATGCATTATGAAAGCTTTAGTCCTTCTGGGCCCTTAAAGAAATTTGTTAAAGAGTATTGGGTCTTTGAAAATGAAGATCCAACTATCGACCAACAAAAAATCATTCCTGATGGCTTTAGTGAGATAATCATCCACTATGGAGATTCCTACAGAATTAACCTTTCAGGTAAATGGGAAACGCAGTCCTCCATTCTCTTTTCCAATCAGATTAGCAAGTTCTTTTTTCTAGAAAATACCGGAAGCTCCGGCATGATTGGAATCAAACTTTACCCAACTGCATTCTATGAGCTTTTTCAAAAGGATGTTTCCAACTTTACCGATCAGGTAGTCAGCTTAGATCAAATATTAGATATGGTGGATCCTCAACTGACAAATTTGACTAATCGGTCGCTATCCATATCGGATCGAGTTTCGATGGCAGAAAGCTACCTCCTAAAATTATCAGCGAATCATGAGTCGCAAGAAAAAGTAAAGCAGTGTATTGATCTCATATTCGAAACACACGGAATGATTGATGTAGATCAAATGGCCTCAAATGTGGCATTGAGCACGCGTCAGCTAGAACGTTTATTCAAGAAAGTTGTCGGATTGACACCTAAATTCTACTGCCGAATCATTCGCTTCAATTACATCTTTGAGGTGATCAAGGAACAGAACGACTCTTGGATCAAGACGGCATTACAGTCTGGATACTTTGATCAATCGCATTTCATAAAAAATTTCAAGGAATTCACAGGTGAAGAGCCTACAAGTTATGGATTTGATGAAGTCAATCTGGCTAATTTTTTTTTAAAAAAGTAGGTGTCGGTTTTTTACAAGACTGGCAGCATACACTGAGGTATCATTGCTAGAAAAAAATGAAAAAACTACTACTTCTATCGATTGGATGCCTTACCACCTTTGTAGTTGGCGCACAATCATTTGATGATTTAAAATGGCTTGAGGGAAAATGGGAGCGACAAAATGCCCGCCCGGGAATGACTGCATTTGAAGTTTGGGAAAAGACTGATCAAGGGTTCAAAGGAATGGGTGTCTCGCTAAAAGGAGCTGATACAGTTTTTGTGGAGAATCTCAAGATCGTTCAAAAAGATGGAGCGTTACATTATGTAGCAGAGGTCAGCAGCAATCAAGCTCCAACTTACTTTAAAATCACTTCTGCTACGGAAAATGGCTTTGTGAGTGAAAATCCTCAGCACGACTTCCCGAAGAAAATAGCGTACACCCTTGAAGGTAAAAAGTTAACTGCAGTAATATCAGCTGGAGAGAAGGCAATGGGATTCGTGTTCGAACGAAGCGAAAATTAACTCGTAAAGAGCATCAGCGCTACATATAGAAAGCACATTGCAGCAAAAAGCCCACAGGTCAAACGAAAATCGGTGTATCGTTTGTTACTCACAACAATCAATGAAAAAACAAACATGATCACCGAAAAGGTATTTCGGAACGAATAGATGGTATCATAAATAAAATATGCTTTCTGACTGCTGATTGCTCTTACTTTTTGAGCTCTGGATAAGACCGAGGTAAAACTGATTAGCACCTCGCCTGGCACTCCTTGCTGATAGATGTTGTAAAACACCCTATCAGTAACCAATTTTTCACCATTTGTGATGTGTATATAAGTTTCAAAACGTCCCTGAACTACTTTATCTACTTTAAAACTTGTCTCGCCAGCTGAGCTGTAATAATCGAATGTTAGCAGCAATGAAAAAGCGAAAAAAATCATGTTTACAACTCTGAAACGACGATAAAACCCCTGCTTATACTTAAACTGCTTCTCCATCCGAATTCTTTCTTTTCGAATTCTATTTCGGACATACTCTGCTTTGTGTCGTTGTTCGGGCGATGTTTCCTCAAGCACCGTTTTTACTGGCACACCTTGGAGAAATAGATCATACAAATTCCTGGTAGTATGATCGGACAAAACTTCATAGGCCTCATTGATCAAAATCATCTGGTTGCCGGCTGAAGGGTCTGGGTTGATATCCGGATGATATTGCTTAACCATCTTTCTAAAAGCAGCCTTTATTTGACCTTGTGTCGCATCTGCGGAAATACCAAGAACTTCATAGTGATTCATCGGCAATAAAACTATTAACAGAATTCTTAGCTTGTGTCATTAAAGAGTCATTTTTATAACATCTATGAAACTACCTTTGCGGCTCATTTAAAGAGCCAACCTTGAGCAAACCGGATATTCGTGTAATTATTCCTGCATTTAATGAGCAAAATGCTGTTGGACTTGTCATTGACGAGATCCCAAAAGAATGGGTTTCAGAGGTGATCGTTGTCGACAATGGATCCACTGATGACACATTTGCACAGGCAGAATCGAGAGGCGCAACTACGCTAAAAGAACCTATCAGAGGTTATGGCAATGCGTGTCTCAAAGGAATGGCTCATATCGCTGCTTCACAAACACAACCTGATATTGTAGTATTTCTAGATGGAGATCACTCAGACTATCCAGAACAACTTCCTGATTTGGTTAACCCAATCCTTGAAAATCAGGCTGATATGGTGATTGGATCCAGGTCTCTCGGAGTTTCTGAAAAAGGTAGCATGACACCACAACAGATCTTCGGTAACTGGCTTGCAACGACACTTATCAAGGTGCTATACAGAAAAAAGTATACCGATCTCGGTCCATTTAGGGCCATCCGTTATGAAAGCCTCATGACAATTGGGATGAAAGATCGCACCTATGGATGGACAGTAGAGATGCAATTAAAGGCTGCTAAGTTAAATTTGCGTACTAAAGATATTGCTGTGAACTACAGACAAAGAATCGGTGTGTCAAAAGTTAGTGGAACCGTCAAGGGAACCCTTGGTGCCGGTTATAAAATCATCTACACAATTTTTAAATATCTATAAAGGTGGAGTGGTTAGTCATTGTACTATATGGAGTCACACTGTTGATTATTTGTCTATTTAGTTTAGGACAATTCAACTTAACCTGGCACTATCTAAAAGCAAAAAAACAGATAGAGGAAGTAAGCGATGATCTTTCAGACCACCCGCTTGTCACCATACAACTTCCTGTTTATAACGAGCGCTATGTTGTCGAACGTCTTATCGACGCAGTGATGAAAATGGAGTATCCAAAGGATAAGTTAGAGGTCCAAATTCTCGACGATTCCACTGATGAAACTGTACAGATAATCGAAAAAAAGGTAAATGAATATGCCTCGAATGGATGGAATATTCAACAACTGAGAAGGCCTGACAGAGTTGGTTATAAAGCCGGAGCCCTAAGCTATGGCATGGAGCGCGCCAAAGGAGAATTTATTGCCATCTTCGATGCAGACTTTGTTCCTAACCCTCAATTCCTGACACGAACGCTGCCAAAATTCAAAAATCAGAAAGTTGGAATGGTTCAAACCAAGTGGAGCCATTTAAATACAGACTATGGATCGCTTACCAAGATTCAAGCATTCTGGCTAGATGCTCACTTTACTGTTGAGCAAAAAGGCAGAGAGCATGCAGGCAGTTTTATCAACTTTAATGGCACTGCCGGTGTATGGCGTAAGGAATGTATAAGTGATGCCGGTGGTTGGCAATACGATACCATCACAGAAGATTTAGACCTTAGCTATAGGGCTCAGCTTAAAGGATGGAAATTTGTTTATCGAGAAGAAATTGAATCGCCGGCAGAGTTGCCGGTATTAATTCCTGCTGTAAAATCACAGCAATATCGTTGGAACAAAGGAGCTGCTGAGACTGCCAGAAAAACGCTAGGCAAGGTATTAACCTCTAACATCGGTTTAAGTCATAAAATAAGAGCGGTCTTTCACCTTCTCAATAGCTCGGTATTCTTGTTGCTTTTAATCGCTGCAGTATTGAGTATTCCAATGCTTTACATCAAAGAATACAACCCTGACCTGGCATTGGTTTTTGATTTGGGGAGCATTTTTATAGTTGGATTCTTAGCTATGGGATTCTTCTATTGGGTTGCCGCGAAAGCTACGCATCCAGAATATACGTTCAGATATTTTATCAGAAATTTCCCTATGTTCTTAGCCTTTTCAATGGGAATGGCATTACACAACTCCATAGCTGTCGTGGAAGGCTACCTAGGCATCAAAACGCCTTTCGTGCGAACACCAAAATTCAACGTTCAATCCAAGGGAGATTCGTGGAAAGGAAATCAATATTTGAGTCAGGTGCTCACACCTGTAACATTCATGGAAGGATTACTTTCCGTATACTTCATCTATGGAATATTTAGCGGATTCAAGCTTGAAGACTATGGATTGATGTTATTCCACGGAATGTTGGCCATTGGCTTTGCTTATGTATTTATCTTGTCGGTGAAACCGATAAAACATGCCTAATCACAATAAGACTGGCTACATCACCTTCTTAAGTATTTATATACTAGCCATTTTTGCTCTTGGCAACTGGTTTAATCGAAATCAGTCTTTACCCTTGATCTTAGGCTATTTCAGCACATTTTTCTGTTACATATTCTTACTGCAAAAGGTAGATCAAACGCGCCTACTTTTTACCGCTGGAATTATCTCTCGCATCCTGTTATTCTTTAGTCTTCCAGTCTTATCTGATGATCTTTATCGATTCATTTGGGACGGCACATTACTCAATAGCGGAATACATCCCTTTGCTGAATTGCCAATTGAGCACGTGGGGAAAGGGATTGATGGTATCACTCCAGAGCTATTCGAAAGGCTCAATTCGCCCAATTACTTCACGATATATCCACCACTGAATCAATTTATTTTTTGGTTAAGCGTAATCGTCGGACAGGGAAATTGGCTAGTGTCGGCCAACGTAATTCGAGTGATTATTTATAGTGCAGATATTGGGTCATTCTTTGTATTGAGGAAACTATTGATGCATTATCAAAAGCCTCAAAGTTTAGCTTTATGGTATTGGTTAAATCCACTGGTCATTCTGGAGTTTACCGGAAATCTCCATTTCGAAGGATTGGTAATCTTTTTTACGTTAGTCGGAATTTATCTTTTCGAGAAAAATAAAAAATGGGGCTCTGCCGTAGGATTTGGATTAGCGATTGGAACTAAGCTACTCCCACTGATTTATTTACCATTCCTATTTCTAAAAGGATTATATGAGAAAAAATGGCTCATTGCAATTCTATCTGGAGTGGTTGGTCTCCTCACTTTACTGCCATTGCTAGATGAGACATTCATTTCAGCCATGAGCGAGAGTCTCGATCTGTATTTCAGGTCGTTTGAATTCAATGCGAGTATCTATTTCGTAGCGCGAGCTATAGGCTATTGGATCTACGGGTATAACAACATCGCCCTCATTGGTCCGCTCTTGTCAATACTTTCCATCATTTCTATCCTTACCGTTTCCATAATTGGATATTGGAAAAAATGGTCGATTCCAAAAACACTGCTATTCA
>CAZWLS010000291.1:0-5687 GCA_964634415.1 uncultured Roseivirgaceae bacterium
CACCTTGTTGACATCACAGCGAGTTATACCCTCTTCCCAATTGGCAATAACCGCCTTGGCTTTATAAATAACAATGCTTATGCATTTCAAGTGATAGAACAACAGAACTTTTTAGTCAATTACGCTCCATTCGATCAAATTGGAAGTGGTGCGGAAATACGATGGACTCCAGCATTGGGTATGATCACCCTTGCTCATGAGTTATCACATGCATATGATGCGAATTACGGATTAATGAGCGATCAACTAATGTATGTGCATGGTGAAGCTATGTCTGCAAGGGAAATTCGTGCGCTGTTTCACGAAAACATGATTAGGAAAGAATTAGGGATAAGACTAAAATCAAAAGCTAAGACTGGAGGAGCAATTATATTTCAAGGACTACCTATAACCTACCCTTTGCCCCACTCCGCAAGGAATTAGAACTAGTCAGCAGATAGTATGACACTATCGATCGCGCTATTAAAAAAGGCTGAGTCTTGCACATTAACATATCCTATAACATAGCTACCCATGATCCACTCAAGCCAAAATTCCCCATCAGATTCTAAACCCGAATTTTTTATGGTATCTCTTTCACTTCTATTAATTGAATATGTTTCTATTTTATTATTCAGTCTATTTTCATAGTTGAGAGAAGATCCAGTGATTGTATTTGATGAAACATAAACTATGGAATTATTCTTCTTGCTAGTCATCATATACTCACAAAAACCATGTTCAGTTGTTTTATGGATTTTGTAATCACCAGGGACTTTTATTGTTAAGAACTGAAGCTCATTCTGATTGCAATTGGTAAAATCCAATCGAAAATCTTTAAGATCGTTATTTGATGGAGTGTTTTGCAGCGCACATCCGCACAATGCCACAATAAAAAGCAGTATTCCTCTTCGCATTTACGTACTAAAGTTAAATACACTTGAGTCGCTAATTATAAAAAAACCCTCTCTTTCGAGAGGGTAACCAACTAACGTACCATTTTTACATATCTGGAATCTTAAAAACCAGAATTGGCACTTTAGATTCATTGACAACATCTTCAGCTATTGAGCCACCAATAATGTGAGCCAATCCCTTTTTACCATGTGTGCCAAGCACAATAATTCCAACATTGTTTTCTTCTGCAAATTTTACTGCACCTTCATCGGCAAAATCAGCATCAATAGAACTCTTTGTAAAATCTTTCAAGAAATTTCTCTCTGCATAATGCTCCAATTGCTTTTCAACTTGAACATCGTCTAACCAGTTGTATGGTGTTTTAACTTTGACAAGGTGCATATTTAATCCAAGAAGTTCTTGAACTTCTTTGGCATAATTGGCCACCAAATCTTGCTCTTCACTAAGATCTGAAACGAAGGCCATGCTTTTCATGTCCTTAATGTGAGTTTCTCCTTTGACTATGAGCACGGGACATTTCGCATAACGAATCATTCTTTCTGCATTGGAACCGATGAAGATCTCTTTTAACCCGGAAGATCCCTTTGATCCCATTACTATCCAAGAAGACTTATCCTCCGAAACAGCCTCGCTGATACTTTTAAAGGTATTCCCAAACTTGAGTCGTGTAGTTACTTTCTGTCCTAACTCTTTGACCCTAAGCGACCATTCCTCTAGCTTGTTATGAATTCCTTTAATAAACTCTCCTTCATAAAATGTTTCCATTGCCGGATTCCCAAAACTTGCATGTCCTACAGGAGCATCCATTACATGTATTAAAACAATTTCACCTTTAATTTTATCATTGAATTCAATAGCGAAATTGAGCGCATGAGATGCAAGTTCTGAAAAGTCAACAGGTACTATAATCTTTTTCATAATTTATTCAGTAAGCTAAAATTTCAATTTTCTTATACTCAGGTTTGCCCTTTGCAGCCTTCACACTTTCCAAAGCAACAGGCTTTTCCTTCTTGTCTATTTTAAATGACCATACTGGGACTTTAATATGGTTTACCGTATCCTCAGTTAGACTACCAGAAAGCCAATGAGCGATTCCTCTTCGAGCATGCGTTGGCATAGCAATCATATTTGCGTTGATTTCATCTGCCCTATTGAGTATACCGTCTGAAGGAAAAATGCTTCTTTCTATAGCAAATTCATAGTCTGTAATTCCGTGTGCTTGAATGACTTTGCTCAGCTCCTCACTTACCATTTCCTCATTTTCAACATTATGAGGTGTTTTCACCCACAAGAATTCGAAGCTTACTCCAAGGTTTCCTTGAAGCATAGCAATTTGATTTAAAAAGCTGCTTTTGACCTCCCTAATATCTATAGGCACTAGTACTTTTTTAATTTCAGAGAGACGTGTTTTAGTTGGAACAGCAATTACAGGACATTCGGCGTGACGTACAATTTTTTCGGCATTCGAACCTACCAATACCTCTTGGATACCGGAACTGCCTGTTGTGCCAATTACCACTAAGTCATACTCACCGTGTTTGGTCAAATCCTTAACTACAGTGACCAAGCTTTCATCTTCAATCCTTATCTCAAATTTTACATCCGTATTAAACTTGGAGATAAAATCTATCATCTTCTTTTTGGATGCTTCCAAGACTTCATCAACAAACGTCTTTGTGTTTGTAAATGAGGTGAACTGATAATCGGTATAGAAACCGAAATGAATGCTATTTAAAAGTGTGACCTCAGCATCCTCTTTTTCAGCAAATTCTATTGCAAATTGGGTAGCGTGTATGCTTACCTCTGAGAAGTCGACTGGTACAAGTAGCTTTTTCATGTCTCTGAAATTTTGATTTATCCAAAACTAGAATCCAATCCATTCTCAGCTTATGACATATATGAGGCAATCAATTGATTTTCATCATCTTATGACGAATATCATCATTGGAGCTATGAATCATCATTCATTGTAATCCATTAAGCGTCTACTTTCACTTTAAACAAATGATTAAGATTATGGACAGAATCAATACAGTAGAGCAGTTAGTACATGCGCTCAGCCAATGCCGAGAAGATGGATCCCATATACTAGATGTAATGAGCAACACTAATATTGCTCGAGAGGAATTTGAACGATATTATTCTTGGAATGATGATAACTATGCAAGAAATGTCTTAGCTAGAAATGATTCATTTGAAGTTTTACTTGTTTGTTGGGAAAAAGGACAATCTTCACCCATTCATGACTTCAATGCTCAAGAAGCGTGGATCCATCCTATTCAAGGAATGCTACGTGAAGAGTGCTATAAAATCAATGTAAGTGATGATCGATTAGAGCGAGTGAGTAATGTGCTTTTAGGTTCAGATGAATTCTCCTATATGAATCAAATTGGTATCCATAGATATTCAAATGCCTATGACGGAAGAACTGTGAGTCTCAATGTCTACAGAAAACCCGTCGCTAGTTGGCAGGTTTACGATGAGGTGAGTTCTAATAGCGCAGTAATGAGCACTTGGGAATCTAAAAATTTCAATTTACTTGAACAGGAAGCTTAGTTCTTCCTGTTCAAATAGCTTTGCTGAATTGATTCATTTCTGCATTCTGATTCATTCGAATATCTAATGCCGAGCAGATTATCCGAATAATCTCTCTACCAGATCTATGAATACACATTCCCGATTCATTATATGATAAGAATCCTTCATTCTGGAGCATATCTAATAGGTCATAATTTAGCAATACGCCATACTCTAAAAATTCAACTTCGTGCCACTCAGTTTTAAAATCACACATTAGATTTAAAATATGCTTCCTAAAGAAAAGATCAATTTTTGAATGCTGATGACCTTTAGCTATTGGAAGTTCATTGCTATCGAGTCGTTTGTAATACGTCTCTACATTCTTTTCATTTTGTGCAAATCCAGACCAACAGTCACTTATTGCGCTCACTCCCAACCCAATCAAAAGTTTACTAGTATAAGGTGTATACCCCATAAAGTTTCTATGCAAATCACCCTCTTTTCTAGCCTTGAGCAATTCATCTCCTGGAAGAACAAAGTGATCCATTCCTACTTCTTCGTATCCATTTTTTAAAAAAATATCTTTACCAAGATTCATAAATTCCCACTTTTGATCTGCATCAGGTAAGAATAATTCGTAAGACTTTTGCGCAGGACGTAACGAAGGCACATGCGCATAACTGTAGAAAGCAATGCGCTCTGGTTTAAGTTGAATTATTCGATTTAAGGTATTGAGAATAGACTCATTAGATTGGCCTGGCAAACCATAAACTATATCATAATTCACAGAAGTATATCCCATTTCACGAGCTGATGCTGTAATAGTTTTTACTTGCTCAAAAGACTGTTTGCGATTAATTAACTTCTGAACATTCAAATCAAAATCTTGAATACCAAAGCTTACACGCCTAAATCCTATGTCATACAAAGTTTTCAAATGCTCTACTGTAGTGTTTGCTGGATGCCCTTCAAATGACATCTGAAATTCCTTGGATAATCTTGAACGCTTAATAACTCCAGATAGTAGTTTATCTAAATTTTGAGGACTAAAGAAAGTAGGTGTCCCGCCACCTAAATGTATTTCACGAATAAGAGGTCTTGCCGGCAGCATATCTAAATACAAATCCCATTCCTTTAATAGATGATCGATATACGGATCTTCCACTTGATGATTTTTAGTAATTCGTGTGTTGCATGCACAATATGTACACAAGCTTTCGCAAAATGGTAAGTGTATGTAAAGACTCACTTCCTTGCTGCTCTCCCAGAATGCCGTTTGCAATGAATGTCTATAGGAATCAAGTGTAAAACTTTGAGGTTCCCAAAAAGGTACCGTTGGATAACTGGTATACCTTGGAACAGGAATGTTATATTTCTTTAAGTCATGCATGGCTCAAAGCTATATGTCTGCAAAAGTGAAAAGATTGATCAAACGAAGGTGTACATATGACTTTTGTCAGATTTATAGTCCGCAAACAGTTATTAAGCCCGCTGCATTTGCTTGTACCATCTGGTTGAAGTGTGGAAAAGTCACTAAAAACCCACGAAGGATTAGTATGAAGCCCGACGCCACAGCTATGGCAGGAATAGCTCGTGGAATAAGAGGTTTTACTTTTAAAGTAAGAACGCTGCCCACAAATGACAGTACAATCAAAGCAGGAAGAGTACCAATTCCGAAGAATACCATAAATGCTGCTCCTTCAAATACATTACCAATTGCAACAGCCCCCGCAGCTGCAACATATGTAAGACCACATGGAAAAAAACCGTTTGCAATTCCGCTAATAAACCATCGCTTTCTTGCAGTTAGGTTTTTAGACATTGAAGATCTAAGAATTGAATAGAATTTAGATTCAAAATAAAATCGTTCTATCTTATGTCGAAGGGATGGTATACCATATAGCAATAGCAGGCTTATGCCAAGAACGAAGACCAATAGCTTTTGGAATTCATAAAACACTGCAGTCTCCCCTATTAAGCCTAAAAAAGCACCAATTAGAACGTAAGTAATTATTCTGCCAAAATGATATAATGAGAATCCAATTTTTGATTGCTTAGGCCCCATAAATGCAAGCATAATAGGCCCGCACATCCCAACGCAGTGTAAACTTCCTAAGAGCCCTATAATAAAAGCACCAATCATTGGATATAAATACTAGATTGTTGGAAGTAATCCATATCATTAGCCTTCCAAGTGATATTTACCCGATAGCTCCCTGCAATGAGTTCAGAACGATCAATATTTTGCACTCCGTCCTTAAGTGATATTT
>CAZWLS010000292.1:0-5662 GCA_964634415.1 uncultured Roseivirgaceae bacterium
CTTAATCCTTGCCTCAGGTGATTCTTCAAATTTTAGAGATTATATGCTCAATGTCTACAATCCAAGTTTTCTAAGTAAAGCTGCGCAGCTGCCCAGAAAACTAAAAAGTATGATTATTCCTCGCAAAGAATCAAAGACTGTTGATTTAGACTTCATAAAACTTTCAGATGAAGACTTTACAATCATATCTGAACTGGAGGAACGAATCAATATTTTAACAGAACAAGAGGATGGCGCAGTAACAATAGCTGTGGAAATGCCAGAGGCAATTCTGGCTGCTCAGATGGCCAAGCATGTAGAAGCAGTATTACAACAAGCAATTGTTGATTATAAAACAACTGAAATAAGTAATGAGTATGATTACATCGTAGCCAGTCTAGAAAGAAAGAAAAAAGAATTTGAAGCTGCTCAAAAAGAACTATCACTATTCGCAGATCGAAATCTGATTATTTCGAGTAATACAGCAAAAATAGAATTTGATCGTCTTGAATCTAATATGCGGACAAAAGAAAGAATATATGATCAAATTCTAAATGAGAAAGAACTAACGGAATTGGAACTCTCAAAAAGTATCCCACAATTTGTGGTAATCAAGCCAGTAATAATTCCATATGAAAAAGCGAGTCCAAGTGGAATGCTCTACTTAATATTTTTTGGGACGTTGGGACTTTTAATAGGCTCAATAGTTGTGATGGCTCCATTCTTCAAAAAATTTGTTGGATATTCCAAAACCATGGAATGAATTGATTAATGGCTGATAAATTATTACCATTTGTAGGGAAAAATTTCTCAGCAGTTCTAATCCGGTTAATTGGTGCTGCCACTGGCATCTTATGCATAATATTCATAAGCAGACAATATGGAGCAGACACACTGGGTATTGTGTCATTTGCTCAAAGAGCTTATCAGCTCATTCTGATTATCGCAGTTTTTGGATTTAGGGAAGTAATTATTAAAGAATACCCTTCAACTGATATTTCCGTTAGAAATGAGATTTTTTCTTCTTCACTTGGAGTAGCTGCAATAACTGCACTAATCATCACTGCCCTTATTAATATTATTCCAACTGAATTTATTGATGAAATTTTTGAAACTAAAGGCGCCGGCATTTTTATAAAGATTTTTTCATGGGGCTTAGCATTTCATGCCCTATCCAAAATCCTTTCCTTTGCTTTAGTTTCGATTAATAAATTACCACTGGGTCTTCTTCTTGATGGAGCGTTGATAAACAGCATTCTGTTGATCCTTGTAATTTTTTACTGGCAATTCGTAAGTGACTTAAATTATTTACATCTCGGCCTTATATTCCTAGCAAGCAGAATCATTAATTGGCTTTACTCAATAAGTGTCGCCAATAAAAAAGGAATTCAGTTTTTTAAATTCAAATCCAAAAAAGCAATTCTAACTAAGAGCAAAAAGTTCTTTGGAATCTCTGCACTGTATAATTTAATTCAGAATGTAGATCTAATTGTTGTTGCATTTTTCTTAAGTCCATCAGAACTTGGTATATATGCTGCGGCATCAAGAATCTCAATAATTATAAAACTGTTGACTTTTGTTTTCAACACGGGTCTTATGCCAGAACTTCAAGAGGCTTATACCAAAAATAAAGACTGGAGCAAAATCAAGAATGTAACATTCAGAAATGCCCAAGTTGGAATTGTTGTTGGCACGGCATTTATTTTAGTTCAATTTCTTTTTGGAAGACAGCTTCTAAACCTGTTTGGAGATGGCTTTGATACAGGATATCATGTTCTAATCATCATATCTTTTTGCTCAGTATTACAGTTTACTTTTTCACCCTTTCAAGTATTTCTCAAAATGCTAGGTCATGAGAAAAAGCTTATCCAATTGCTGTTTAGCTGTTTAATATTGTTGGTAGTCTCATTAACAATAGGCACAATTAAGTTTGGAATGATTGGAGCATCCGTATCACTCCTATTTTGCTTCTTACTTCTCTATGGTTTAGAAATATTCACTGTTTTAAGAATTATCAAACAAAAAATTTAAGTCTTTGCCAAAAACTCATATCGCTTTTGTAGGAAGTAGGGGGATACCCGCAAATCACGGAGGTTTTGAAACCTTTGTAGAGAAGTTGGCTCTTTCTCTTGAAAATGAATTCCAAGTCACAGTTTTATGCGAAAGGGATCAAAAACAAAAATTTACCAACCTCAAAAAATTGTCCAACGTTTCGCTGAGGTATAGCATTTTCAACAAATCCAAGTATCCAAATTTATTCATGCTAGACTCACATTTGAGATGTCTAGACGCAGATATCATTTATTCTTGTGGAGTTCTTGGTTCACTTTCAATGTGGATTCCTCAAATTTTTGGTAAGACTTATATCACAAATCCTGACGGTTTAGGATGGAAGCGGGATAAGTACAATGGTCTTAAAAAATTTTTACTTTCATTCTTATTCAGAGTTAGCTATACGCTAAGCAATAGAATGGTTTTTGACTCTGAAGCCATAAAGACGGTACTCTTTGATTCTTTCCGAAAGAGAAAAAACTATAGCGTAATTGCATATGGGTCTGAGCCCAATCAATTTGTTTCAGAAGGCGCTAAAAGCGAGCTAGTAAAGAAAATACTTGAGAAATACGAACTGAAAGATCAAGGGTATCATTTGGTTGTATCTAGGTTGGAGCCCGAAAACAATGTCCATCTAATTGTAGAGGGATATAAAATGATTCCTAAGCCAAAGTATCCCCTTATTATTGTAGGCAGAACGCTTGATACCAAATATGTAAATGAATTGATGCAGTATGAGAATGAGAATATTCGATTCATTGGAGGACTTTATCAAGAGAATGAACTAAACATAGCACGAGCATCATGCTTTTCATACTTGCATGGACACAGCGTGGGTGGAACTAATCCTTCTCTGCTAGAGGCCATGAACTCTACAAACCTGTGCATTTGCCATGATAACGTTTTCAATAGAGAGGTGACTTCAAATAATGGTTATTATTTTTCTACTGCGGAAGAGTTGTGTCAGGTTTTCTCAAAAGTAGAAGACGATAAAAACCTACAAGAAATAGAAGCAAAGAAAATCAAGCTAAAATCAAGGGCTATAGAAGCATATTCATGGCCTGATATAACCTCACAATACCAACAACTTTTTAGGAGTATCAAATGAAGAGAAAGCCATCATTCTTGATTGTAGGTGCCGTAAAGGGAGGAACAACTGCATTATATCATTACCTAAATCAGCATAAAGACATTTTCCTTCCCAAGTTGAAAGAACCTAAGTTCTTCTCTACTCCGGCGATAGATTTTCCACAAAATGGCATTGGAGACCACTACATTGATAGATTTAGAATAACAAGAGAGGATCAATATTTGAAACTCTTTGAAGGCAGAGAAGAAAATCTTATTGGAGAAGCTACTCCAGAGTACCTCTACTATCATGAAAAAGTAGCTGAATCAGTTTATGAATACCTCGGGGATATTAAAATCATTATTTCATTGAGAAACCCCGTAGACAGAGCATTTTCTTCATATACTAATTTGGTGAGAGACAGAAGAGAAAAGCTAACCTTCAGGCAAGGGCTTGACCAGGAAGAAATAAGACTGGCAGACAATTGGGATATGTTATGGGCTTACAAAAGAGCTGGCCTGTATTCGGAACAAGTTAAATCTTTCATAAACAGATTTTCAAAAGTTCTGATTGTCAAACAGGAAGACATGTTTGAATCTTCATTAAATGTTGTTCGAACGGTATTGCGATTTTTGGAAGTTGATGATAATGTAGACTTCATGGAAAACCAGCGGTACAACCCTTCTGGAATGCCTAAAAACAAACTTTCCTCTTTTGTACTAAGTAGATCCAACCCAATATCACCAATAGTAAGAGAGCTTGCCAAGCAATTAATTCCGAGAAAAGTTTTAGAAAGAGTTGCTGCATCTTCAATCACGAAGCTGAAAATAGATGAAGAGAGTCGTGACTACTTAAATTCTTACTTTAAAGAAGATATTTTAAAACTTGAAGGAATTACTGGCCAGAAGTTCGATTGGTTAAAGTAATTTTGGTATACTACCAAATCCGCCTGATAGAGTTTATGAGAATCCTTACATTCGATTTAGAAGAATGGTTTCATATTCTGGATGTCGATGCATCCAGAGATATTAGTAACTGGCACTCTTTTGAAAAAAGAGTGGAATACAATACAGAAGTACTACGCGAAGTACTCAATCAATATAATATCAAAGCTACCTTCTTTTGCCTTGGTTGGGTGGCTGAAAAATACCCAGCGCTTATTAAAAAGCTTCACAACGATGGTCATGACATTGGTAGTCATGGATACTATCATCAATTGGTTTATAAACAAAGCAAGGAAGAATTTTATGATGATTTAACTAAATCCTTAGATGTTTTAGAAAATATTATCGGAGAAAAGGTAACGATGTATCGAGCTCCAGGATTCTCAATTAATTCAGAATCACTATGGGCGTTTAATACCCTAATGGAATGTGGCATTAAAGTAGACTGTTCGCTAAGACCTTCTATCCTGGCCAAAGAATTTGAAGGCTTCAATCCCAATAATTTTAATGGAATCTATTATTTGAATCATAAGGGTAAAAAATTAGATCTTCTCTATGTCAACAGTCTAAGATTTCTCAATAAGGAATTATTTCTTTCCGGAGGTGGATATTTTAGACTTTTACCGACTGAAATATTCAAGCGATGGACAAATAGCAGTCAATACTTCATGACATATTTTCACCCAAGAGATTTTGATCCTGATCAGCGCACCTTACCAGGCCTTTCGGCAATAAGAAGATTCAAAAGTTATTACGGTCTAGCCTCTTCTTTGGATAAACTTAAAAAAGTCCTTGGTGAATTTGAATTCACGTCTATCAGCAATGTCTTAGCACATCAGGAAATTAAAGAGCAAAAAGAATTGACCTTGAGAGGATCTGAAGAACTTTTCGCAACATTAGCTCGAGCCCAGGCTTAAAATTGGAAGTAAACAAACTGCTGGGATTCCCCCGCAAATGCTCCGAGAGTCACAACAAGTAAAATGTAGCAAATCCAACGAACTGTTTTAGTTTGCTTTTCTACTATTTTCTCTATTGCATATTGGCTTTCTCTGCCATTCCATTCGATTACTAGAAATACCAAAATAAAAATCAATACTAAGAGTGACTCTGGATTAATTATTGAGCCTGCTCCATTTCCTATAGCCAGGCCTCGATAGTATGCTAGCACCCCTTCTAAATCTTTGGCTCTAAAGAAAATATAGGTAATACAAAGCGACAAGAACGTCTTCGAAATACGCCAAGAATCAATCAGTGTAGGGAATACTCTTCCTTGCGAGGCCACACCGGAGTACTTTCCTCCAATTTTCCAGGCTATCGATGGCAAAAAGAGCAAACCATTCAAAAATCCCCAAATTATAAAATTCCAACTCGCTCCATGCCACATTCCGCTAATTATAAACAGAAGCATAAAGTTTCTAATTTTTTGTTTGCCTCCTCCTACTGCGATATAAAAGTAGTCTCTAAACCAGGTAGATAGACTGATGTGCCATCTTCTCCAAAATTCTGCGTAATTGCGCGAAAAGAACGGATAAGCAAAATTTTGAGAAAGATTAAAGCCAAAAAGTCGTGCACTGCCAATCGCTATGTCTGAATATCCGGAAAAATCACCATAAATCTG
>CAZWLS010000293.1:0-4811 GCA_964634415.1 uncultured Roseivirgaceae bacterium
ATTTGTCTTGAAACGTTTCAACGTACTAATAAACACAAATATTTCAAAAAACCCATCGTCTAGCAATGGATTTTAGATTAAACCTATTGATCTAATGCCAGATAACACCCTTTTATTGTATTATTTATTAAATATTTCATACTGTAAGAGCGGGAGCATGCATTGCATTGATTACTTGTCCAGCGTTTTCAATAGATCCAACATTTTCTACACTTATCAATAATTTATTTTTAACCTCCTTCATTTTGCTGTCATGAGGGTTGGACTTTATAAAGTTCAATACGTTGCCAAATCTTTCAGATTGAAAATATTCTTGAGGTTTTTTGTCAGAAACATAGCACCTCATTTTATTTCCCTTGATTGTAACTTTCTCAAATCCGATTTGCATTGCTTTCCACCTTAGGCGTACTGTTTCAGTTAAGTTATGAACGCCACTTGGTAATGGTCCAAATCGGTCTTTCATCATTTTAATAAAGTCGGATAGCTCATCCTCCGTTTTCAAATCATCCAGTTTGGTGTATAATCCCAATCGCTCAGAAATGTTGCTTACATAGGTTTCTGGTATTAATGCTTCGAAATCCGTTTCAATATTGCAATCCTCAATCAGTCCATCCATTACTTCTTTATTTTTTAGAAGATCCGCCTCGAATAGTTGTTTGTACTCGCCTTCCTTCAACTCTTGTACGGCCTCATCTAATATTTTATGGTACATATCAAAACCTATGTCATTGATAAAACCACTTTGTTCAGCTCCAAGCAAATTACCAGCTCCTCGTATATCTAAATCGCGCATTGCCACTTTAAATCCATCTCCTAAATCAGAGAATTCTTCCAGTGTACTAAGTCTCTTTCTTGCATCACTTGTAAGTGCAGAAGTTGGAGGAGTGAGCATGAAACAATATGCTTTAGTATTGGATCGACCTACTCGTCCCCTCATTTGATGTAAATCTGAAAGCCCAAACATGTGAGCATTGTTGATAATTATCGTATTTGCATTTGGGATATCCAGTCCACTTTCAATAATGTTGGTAGAGACAAGAACATCGTAATCACCTTCTATGAACTTTAGCATAACTTTCTCAAGTTGTGGTCCTTCCATTTGGCCATGAGCTATTCCAATTCTTGAATCTGGAACCAACTTGAAGATCATATTTCCGACTTGCTCTATATCACTCACTCGATTGTGGACCATAAATACTTGACCGCCTCTTCTTAATTCATGGCTAACAGCATCTCTAATTACTTCTTCATTAAACTCATGAAGTTCAGTTGTTACTGGCCTGCGATTAGGAGGTGGTGTAGAAATAATGGATAAATCTCGGGCTCCCATCAATGAGAAGTGCAAAGTTCTTGGAATGGGGGTAGCTGTCAATGTAAGTGCATCCACATTTACTCGCATGTCTTTTAGACGTTCCTTCACTTTTACACCAAACTTTTGTTCTTCGTCAATAATCATTAAGCCCAGATCCTTAAACTCAATGTCTTTATTTACAATTCGGTGAGTTCCGATAAGAATGTCAATTTTACCCTCCTTTACCTTTTTCTTTATCTCAGTTATTTGCTTAGAGGTCTTAAACCTGTTTATATAGTCGATACTTACAGGCATATTTTCAAGTCTAGACGCAAAAGTTCTATGATGCTGCATGGCCAATATCGTTGTTGGAACCAACACTGCTACTTGCTTACCACTGTTTACAGCTTTAAAAGCTGATCGAATTGCAATTTCTGTCTTACCAAAACCTACATCTCCGCACACCAATCGATCCATAGGATGATCCAGTTCCATATCAGCTTTGACATCAGATGTTGCTATTGATTGATCAGGCGTATCTTGATACATAAAAGAAGACTCTAACTCTGCCTGCAAATAATCGTCAGCAGGAAATGAAAAGCCTTTGGCTGTTTTTCTTTTAGCATAAAGCTCGATTAGGTCTTTCGCAATGTCTTTGACTTTTCGTTTGATCTTTTTCTTCTTGGTCTCCCAATCTGGAGATCCAAGCTTATTGATGCTAGGAGGTTCACCTTCTTTGCCAGAATACTTAGAAATTTTATGGAGAGAGTGAAGACTAACGTAAAGCAAATCATCATCACGATATACAAGTCGAATTGCTTCTTGTTTATTTGAACCAACATCAACCGTGTCAAGACCAGCAAATCTTCCTACACCATGATCGATGTGAGTAACAAAATCACCAGGCTGGAGTGTTTTCAGTTCTTTTAAGGTTAAGGCTTTCGATTTTGTAAATTTCTCTTTGCCCTTGTATCTGTGAAAACGATCAAAAATTTGATGATCTGTATAAACACAGAGTTCCTCATGATCATCAATAAAACCTTCGCGAAGAGAAGCTGTTATGCCTTCGAATGTTATTTCAGAATCAATTTCCTCAAAAATTGTTTCCAAGCGTTCAATTTGTTTGAATGATTCCGCAGCTATGAACTTTTTGTAGTCACTTTGCTGCAACTCTCTCAGATTGTCAGCAAGAAGTGTGAAATTTTTATGGAATGAAGGTTGTGGACGTGTGGCCAGTGATAGCTCATCGTCTGGCTGGATATAAAACCTCTTACCAAACTCAACTTTTGTAAATGAATCAAGCGATTTCGAAAAAGATTCTTGTGTCTCAAACAATTGATCTGGAGAAGTGATAAGCTTGGAATCACCACTCATCTCTTTTATAGTCTGAAATTGTTCCTCGACCTTGTGGAATGACTTATCAATAATATCTAGTGATTGCTGATAATCTTTAATCCAAATAGTCGTATCATCGGGAATGTAATCGAGGAAAGATTGGCGCTCTTCGCTAACCAACTTTGTTTGCACATTTGGTATTAGTGAAATACTTTCTAGGTCCTTTGTGGATAGCTGACTTTCAGGATCAAACTCTCTGATTGACTCAATTTCATCACCGAAAAGTTCTAGGCGATAAGGCAATTCGTGTGAATAAGAAAAAACATCTATAATACCTCCTCTTACTGAAAATTGCCCAGGCTCGTAAACAAAATCTGATTTTTCAAAATCATAAGTCAAAAGAAGATCAGCTAAAAACTCGACATCCAGTTGTTCTCCTGTTTTGGCAGTAAATGTATTAGAGACAAGAGAACGTTTATTTATCACCTTTTCAGATAATGCTTCTGGATAGGTAATTACAACAAGGTTCTCTCTATCATTTAAATTTTTTAAGACTTCAGCTCTTTGAAGAATATTCGAATTTTCAATTTCTTCAAAATGATAGGGTTTTTTATATGATGAAGGAAATACGACAAATTCTCCATCAATAAAATTTGAAAGATCTGTCTGGAAATATGATGCTTCTTCGAAATCGTGTAAGACAACCAGTTGAACTCCCTGAACTTTTTTCGAAACAGCTGCTAAGATTAATGCATCATAGCTACCAGAAATTCCTTTCAGCCTGAGTTGCTTTTTATTTTGAATGCTATCAACAATCGCTTTGACGTTTGTACTCTCTGCGTACTTCTCTAATAGATCTTTTGTGTTCAAACCACCTTCAATTTTTGAGTTGACAAAAGTAAACTCTTAATACTCACTCTCGGTTCAAAAAATTCTCCGGGATTCAAAACAACATATTTTTTGAGTTCATAGAGCATTCTGGTTCATTCATCTAAAAAATGAACTATTTCAAGATATAATTGCAACATATCGGGCAAATCAACGGTATAAAGATCAAAGACATTACAATAAAATAAACCAGAAGCGTTTATTTGAAGACTTTCTTTTAGGTTAGGTTGGTGATTAGGCGTGTACCGTTTTCCGGGCACGCCTTCTCTTTTTCAGATCATTTCTTAATCAATCCATAACATTTCATTTTCGATCAGGTCTTAACTTTAAGACATGAAGAAATTTTCAGTACTACTTATCTTGACAGCATTGGCTTTTCAATCATTCGGTTGGGGAGCAACAGGCCATAGAATTGTTGGCTTAATTGCAGAGTATCATCTTACCAAAAAGGCAAAAAGGAATATTGAAAAAGTACTGGGTAGTGAAACGCTAGCCGAAGTAAGCAATTACATGGATTTCATAAAATCAGATGCGACTTATCGCCATATGTCGCCTTGGCACTATGCTACAATACCAGATGGTCAAACATACGAAGAAGCTGGAACACCGGAGGAGGGCGATGTGATTGTAACAATTCAGCGACTAATGAATGAGTTGGAATCTAAAAATTTTACTGATGAAGATGAAGCATTTGCACTTAAGTGCCTTGTACATCTAATCGGAGATATCCATCAACCGCTTCATGTAGGTAACGGCAATGACAGGGGTGGCAACGACATAAAGCTTGAGTATTTCTGGGAAAACTCAAACCTGCATAGAGTATGGGATAGTGGAATAATCGATGGTCAACAATTTAGCTACACAGAATATGTGAACTGGATAAACCATCCAACGGATCAGCAAATGAATGAATGGGCTTCGTCAAATGTACTTGAATGGGCATATGAATCTGCTGAATTAAGAAATCAGTGTTATGAAACTATTCCAGAGAATAAGAAAATTAATTATCGATACAATTTTGATAATATCGACTTGGTAAATCAACGCTTATTACAAGCGGGAATCCGTCTAGCCCACGTTCTAAATAAGATATACGGTTAGAGCAATGTAAGTCTTAACTTATTTGCAGCAAGTTCTACGTCAACGAGTGCTTCGATCGCCAAAACTGTTTCCATAGGGACTTTTAAAATTTGTGCAGCGTGATTTACTTGATCTCTTTCATCGCTTGCGTAATCACCATCAGCGCTACTCATACGAATAGCATCATAGATTAATAGCTTGTTGAAATTTGCAAATG
>CAZWLS010000293.1:4821-5580 GCA_964634415.1 uncultured Roseivirgaceae bacterium
CGTGAAAAATTTCTTCTAGCTCACCTTCTTCGAAATCGTATTCTTCCCAGTCAGCAATGATATCTTCTCCTACCCCTACTGACTTAGCGCAATCCACAGTTAACCATTCTAACTCGGGCTCTGATACTTCACCGTCAGATCCAGCAATAGTGAGAAGGGCATAACCATATTCCCTCCAAGATGATTCTGGAACCATTGTGATTCCGTAGAAAGTGGGCGCAATTTTGAAAATGTCAATGCGACGGTCCAAATGATTCAAGGCCTCCATGGTTTCATAACGATTGGTGATAGTTAATTAATACCAAATTAATTTGTTTTCGGATTAAAAAGAACAACTTGATAGCTGGATTTACATTTGCAACTATGAACATGAATGATTTGTTTTCTGAAAAGGACTTAGACCAAATTCGGGAAAAAGGGATACAGCCCGATGTAGTGCTCGCCCAGCTATCAAGGTTTAAATCAGGATTTACGCCACTTAACATTTCAGCCCCAGCTACAATTGATAGTGGAATTGTAAAGCTCGACCCTGACAAACTCTCTTCTTACATAGAATTATATGAGCATAGCTCAATGGATACTGTAAAGTTTGTGCCTGCTTCAGGGGCAGCTTCCCGGATGTTTAAAAACTTATTTGCTTTTACAGAAGATGATAGTTTAAAAAAAACTGATCCAATAGTTGCCCAGTTTTGTAGTCATCTTAAAGATTTTGCATTTTGTGATGAACTGTCGATAAAAGCTGAGGAAGTATTAGGAAAG
>CAZWLS010000294.1:0-5560 GCA_964634415.1 uncultured Roseivirgaceae bacterium
AACTAGACGATACGAACACCGCTTTCAATGCAGGAACCAATGTGTTAACTGTAGCTTTAGAAGATGGAGGAACAGCCACTGCTGACCTAAGTGCTTTAGACAATTCTGGAACCGACGATCAGACTGCTGCAGAGGTAAGCATTGCCGATGCAGGCGGTAACTTCACAGCCACAGACGTGGAAGGAGCTTTATCTGAACTAGCAGCAGGTAGTACAGACGATCAGCAACTAGATGATACGAACACTGCGTTCAATGCAGGAACCAATGTGTTAACTGTAGCTTTAGAAGATGGTGGAACTGCTACAGCTGATTTAAGTGCCTTAGATAATTCAGGAACAGACGATCAAACAGCTGCAGAAGTAAGCATTGCAGATGCAGGCGGTAACTTCACAGCCACAGATGTAGAAGGAGCTTTATCAGAATTGGCTGCAGGTAGTACAGATGATCAAGAAGCCGATGAAGTGAATTTGGCTACAAATGTTGACTTGGACGAAGATGGTACAGATGAGACTACCGTACAAGCGGCATTAAGTGCCTTAGATGCTATGCCAAAAATCTATGCCACCGGTAAGGTAGAGGGTACTGGAACAGCTGTGAGTATTTATGGTGCAACAGTTTCTAGAATAGACGAAGGAGATTATCAAATTACTTTTTCAACAGCACTTTCTAATGCCAATTATATCATTCAAGTAGCCACCCTTGATTGTGGTGGTGATTGTCCTGGAAATACGGGTGCAAATTATGATGATCCTGGAATATCATATTACAATCAAGCTACCACAGGTTTCCGTGTGAATATTGGTGATAGTGATAATGGTACTACTCAGAAAGACGATATCGATTTAGAGTTCATGTTCACTGTAATCGTAATCCCATAAAATAAACACTAACTAGAGAAAATAAACCAATGAGAAAAACAATCATTACCATACTAGCCTTTGTTTTTTGCATCGCGGTTAACGCACAAATTGAGGGAACTTCTTTGCCAAGCATTCCTTCGTTAACAACCACAGAAATGAATACTGCTACGGGAGTAATCATAGGGTCTTCTATTTTTAATACAGATAACCAGCAAGTCTATACCTACACAAGCACTGGTTGGACTACTGCTACGGATGATCAGGTAGCATCAGAAGTGAATTCAGATACCCCAGTAGATGTGGACGGGGATGGAAATACGGAGGCTACCGTTGAAGATGTTATTCAGGATATTGCTCCAATAACATCAGCCTCAGGTAGAATATTTTACCCTCCTTCTATTGCGATTGATGCTTCTACAAATGGAGTAAATAGAACAGTCAATTTATACCAAGAATACCTAAATCAATTTGGTTCAGGAAATGCGAGTTTGGTTCGTAGCGTGGATGGAAGTACAACAGCACCAGACATCCCAGTATATGCTGCCAATCAGCTGTATTACTACGTAACCTATTTCGATCCAACCGTATTTGCAAATATTAGCATTGATGGCTCTAATGGAGAAATGGAGTATGATATTGTTGGGCAGCCTGCAGATTACAACTCGTTGATAAACGTCGTGTTCGTAGTAAAATAAATTAGACTAAGACCTTATTTGTCTTAAATGTTGAAAAAAACCTACTTAAATAAAACACTCTTCCTACTACTAATTATCCTTCTTTTTGGTGGTGGAGTCGCGCATTCTCAGTTTTTGCTGCAAGCACCAGATGGAGGAGATGAAACTAATTACCAGTGGTATGAAGCCTCTGATACTAGTACGGTGCTAGGAACCAACTCATTTTATGAAGTTACCCAACCCGGGGTCTATTTTGCGACTTATGACGGGACTTTATGTGGTTCTAATGCCACTGGCTATTTTATAGTTACCAATTGTAACAGTCCTTTTAATGAAGTCACCTTAGATGTTTCTCCAAACATACAGGGTGCTGCTACCATAAGTTGGAATGATGCTAGTTTAAGTGGCAGTCAGCCTACCGTGATTGCTACAGAAACGGTCACGCGTTACGTTGCAAGTGTTACCAAAGCCGGAAACACCATCGCATTGCCAAGATTTACGGTTGTTTGTTTGCAACAGGCAGCAGATCTACAAGATGACTTTGTAACTGTTGATGAGGACAGCTTTGTAGAAGTACCTATCTATGACAATGATGCTGATCTTCCTACTGTGGGTACCCTCACCACTACAGATCCTGCCAATGGTACAGTAACCATAGATGATAACGGAACACCTAATGATCCTACTGACGATATTGTTACTTATACCCCAGATCCAGATTATAATGGTCCAGATTCGTTCGATTATACGGTCTGTAATACAATGGGAGACTGCAGCACCGCTACGGTTACCATCGATGTATTGCCAATAGTAGATGCGATAGATGATTCCGTAACTACGAATGAAGACACTCCAGTAACCATTACCATCTTAAATAATGATAACGATTTGCCTACAGTTGGCACAATTACGACTACTACACCTAGTAATGGTTCCGTAGTTATTAATGATAATGGAACCCCTGGTGATGTGTCAGATGATTATGTAGAATACACACCAAATACTGGATTCACGGGTACAGATACGTTCACATACACGGTTTGTGACAACGCTGGTAATTGTAGTACTGCTACAGTAACCGTAATTGTAACTTCTGTGGTAGATCTAGATTCCGATAATGATGGAATCGTAGATTCTTTTGAAGATCTTAATCTCGATGGTGATAATGATCCATCGACCAATCCTACCGATACCGATGGAGATGGTATCCCTGATTATTTGGACATTGACAGTGATGATGATGGTATTCCAGATAATATCGAAGCACAAGTTACGGTTGGTTATATCTCGCCAAGTGGCGATGATTTAAACGGCAATGGGCTTGATGACGCTTACGAAAATGCAGGGAATATCGGATTAATTCCGGTTGATACTGATGGTGATGGAATTCCTGATTATGTAGATGATGATAGTGATAATGATGGCGTTCCAGATAATATTGAAGGCAATGATTTTGATCAAGATGGTGTGGCCGATGAAACTTACATCGCATCAGATAAAGATGATGATGGATTAAGTGACGGATATGAAGGAGATACCCAGATAGATGATGATGTCAATGATGAAATAGATGATCCAACTTCAGATTTGCCAGATACCGATGGTGATGGTATTCCAGATTATCGCGATACCGATGATGATGATGACGGCATTGAAACAATTGATGAAGACCTTAATGGAGATGGTGATTATGCCAATGATGATACCGACAATGACGGCACACCGAATTATTTAGACTCAGATTTAGAGCCCACCGATACAGCCATAGAAGTGTTCAACGTAATTACGCCAAATGGCGATGGTATCCATGATGTTCTAAGAATAGAAAACATTGAAAATTATCCAAACAATACCGTAAAGATTTATAACCGTTGGGGCGTATTGGTTTTCCAGACCAGAGCTTACAACTCCTCAGGCAATGTGTTTGACGGCACCTCTGAAGGAAGAGTGACCGTAGACCAAGACAGCAGGTTACCCGTAGGAACGTACTTCTACATTATTGATTTTGAAGACGATAGTGGTAACATGCAGCAACTATCAGGTTATATATACATAAATAGGTAAAAAGAAGGTTTTGAAAAAAGTAATAAACATCCGGGGAGTAGTATTAAAGATGGTGTGCATCTTACTACTGTGTTTTGGGTCCAGAGTTTCTGGACAGCAAGATGCGCAGTACACCCAATATATGTATAATACCATCAGTGTTAATCCTGCGTATGCAGGTTCTAGAGGCCACATGAGTATTGCTGCTTTATATAGGGCTCAGTGGGTAGGATTAGATGGTGCACCGGAAACACAGACGCTTAATCTACACACCCCAATGGGATACCGTGGAGTTGGCTTGGGGGTCTCATTTGTTAATGATGTCATTGGCCCAACTTCCGAAACGTATTTTGATGTAGACTTCTCATACACCATTCAAACTGGTATTGAAGGCAAATTAAGTTTTGGACTAAAAGGAAGCGCCCATTTATTAGATATTCAGTTTTCAGAATTAAATCAAGACGCTGGGCAAGGTCCTGATCCTACGTTACAGCAAAACATTGATAATAGGTTCTCTCCAAATTTTGGAGCTGGTATTTATTACCATGATGAACGTTTTTATGCAGGACTTTCAGTGCCTAGAATGCTTGAAACAGAACATTTTGATGAGTCCGCTTTATCAACGGCTCGTGAGCGTATGAATTGGTATTTAATTACTGGCTATGTCTGGGATCTTAATCCGTTTTTGAAGTTTAAGCCAGCGTTACTAACAAAATGGGTAGAAGGTGCACCATTGCAAGTAGATGTTTCTGCAAACTTTATGTTTAATGAGAAATTCATTGTTGGGGCAGCCTATCGTTGGGATGCCGCCTTCAGTGGCATGTTCGGATTTAATATCTCTGACAAATTTTTAATTGGTATTGCATACGATCGTGAAATTACAGACCTAGGTGCCACAACTTTTAACGATGGTTCATTCGAGGTAATTTTACGGTATGATTTTATCCGAAGTGTAGGCAATCTCAAATCTCCTCGTTTCTTCTAGAGACTTCATTTTATAAAATTTTTATGGTACCAAGAACGGAGAACAGTCCGTTAAAGGCCCTATTTTTGCACTATGGAAGAGAAAGTTATTCTGGTAAACCAGAACGATGAGCCCATAGGTCTCATGCCAAAAATGGAAGCTCATGAGAAAGCCTTGTTGCATAGAGCTTTTTCTGTCTTTGTTATGAATGACAAAGGAGAAATAATGCTGCAGCAGCGAGCTTCACATAAATACCATTCGCCCCTCTTATGGACCAATACCTGCTGCAGTCACCAGAGAGATGGTGAAAGTAATATTGATGCAGGACTAAGAAGGTTGCAAGAAGAGATGGGGTTTGACACCCCATTAAAAGAGGTATTTTCATTTATTTATAAAGCACCTTTTGACAATGGACTAACCGAACATGAATTAGATCATGTGATGATTGGGTATTACAATGGAGAACCTGTAATAAATCCTGAAGAAGTGGCCGATTGGAAATGGATGCTTCCAGAGGCGATTAAAGCTGATATGGAAGTCCATCCGGACCAATACACCGCTTGGTTTAAGATTATCTTTGAGAGATTTTATGATTATTTAATGGAAAGTTTGAAAAATGAAAGTAAAGGTTAGCAGAAAAGCCCATTTTAATGCAGCGCATCGCCTGTACCGAAAAGATTGGTCTTTTGATAAAAATGAAGCCACCTTCGGAAAATGTAATAATCCTAGATATCACGGGCATAATTATGATTTAATTGTAAGTGTAACTGGTGAAATTGATGAAGAGACGGGCTACGTGATGGATATGAAGGTGTTAAAAGACCTCATTAAAGAGCATGTAGAAAATGCTATGGATCATAAAAACCTAAATGAGGAAGTTCCGGAATTTAAAACGCTAAACCCAACTGCAGAAAATATTGCGGTGGTGATCTTTAAGAAACTGCGACCTCACATAAAGAAAGAAAATGAGTTGGAAATTGTTTTATATGAAACTCCAAGAAATTTTGTAACCTTTTCAG
>CAZWLS010000295.1:0-5555 GCA_964634415.1 uncultured Roseivirgaceae bacterium
CAGTCAATTGGTAAAGGATACAGGCGAAGGTCTAACAGGAATCAAGACCAATTGTAAATCGTCTACGTACGGATCAAAAAATATCACCCCCGACGCCTCACGCACTCCAACCCCTCCAAAAAACAATGGCAATGAAGATCTAGCCAAAAATATCCACCCTACACCTCCAAATATTAATTCTTCTGAAACAGTATCACCTAAAAACATGCTTAGCATCAGAAAAAACTGCATACTGAATACCGTATATCTAAGAATAGATATTCCTGCAATCTGAAGTATGACTCTTCTACTTAGCTTCCTAAAAAAAAGCATGAACCTAATCAGTCTTTTTCGTAGTAGGAACGCTATTAAAATTAAAATCAAAAAAATAAGGACCAACCACCCTTTCAATTGATACTCTTGAGCTATGAAGCTACCGCCATAGACGCCTCCTATGATCGTCACCACCATCATGATCCCTCGATTCAGCACTGCGGCAGAAGTGGTCTGATACTTATCTTTTTGTTGAGAGATTCGGGCTAATAAATCCCCCGTAGCAAACGGCAATATCCAATTCAGTGCCAAGCCACCTAGTATCACTTTGATTGCTTTAATGGTACTAATTGATTCAAAAGTGGCTATTGATATTCTCCACCTCAACGCCTCCAGGTACCAATTAAATACCATCAAAATAAGAATGCATGCAATAGTGATAACAAATCCATCTGGCTGAACAAAGCCCTCAACAATGTTTTGCCCCTGAATTTTAGATGTAATTAGATACACACATCCAAGAAGAACAATAATCTTAGCAGAGATTATGATCCAAGGCTTATGGAAAAAGTTTGAATGGTTGTTCTTAATTTGCATGTGTGGCGATCAAAGAGCGAATCATTTTAGGTATTGACCCAGGCACGAATGTAATGGGATATGGTCTAATCCACTGTAAGGGGGAGAAAATGAGTGTTATCCAATTTGGTGTTATCCATTTGAGTAAGTATAAAAATCATGAAATTAAGCTGAAGAAGATTTTTGATCGAGTCACCGAGTTGATCAAGGAATACCTCCCAGATGAAGTGGCTTTAGAAGCTCCATTCTTCGGGAAGAATGTTCAATCCATGTTAAAACTTGGTCGCGCTCAAGGTGTGGCGATGGCTGCTGCCTTAAATCGGGATACACCTATTCATGAATATGCTCCTAAAAAGGTGAAACAATCAGTAACTGGTAACGGAAATGCGAGTAAAGAACAAGTTGCTCACATGATTCAAATGCTCTTAAAATTTGAAAAAGCACCTAAGCTATTGGATGCAACAGACGCTCTTGCTGTTGCGATTTGTCATCATTACTCTTCAAAATCCGTTTTAGGTGGCAGTGGAAAAAAAAGCTGGAAATCTTTTATCGCTGATAACCCAGATAGGGTGAAATAAAAAAACCCACCAAGAGGTGGGTTTAATCTTTATACTTTGAAGCGCTTACTTTCCGTAGGCTTCCTTTATTTTTTTTGCTGTTTCAGCAAGCTCTTCCTTACTTGGTGACAACTTCATCTGACTAAAGTTCATGTCATCAACGGCATTAATAGGAATCAAATGCACATGTGCATGAGGGACTTCAAGTCCAATGACTGAAACTCCTATTCGCTCACAAGGAATGACTTTTTCAATTGCTTTTGCAACTCCCTTTGAGAATGAAAACAATCCTGCTAACGTCTGATGGTCGAGATCAAAGACATAATCAACTTCTTTTTTAGGGATAACTAGCGTATGCCCTTCTACTAATGGATTGATATCCAGGAAAGCAAGATAATTATCATCTTCTGCAACAATGTGTGCAGGAATTTCTCGCTCTGCAATTTTTGTAAAGATGGTTGCCATTAGACTGTAATATCGAGTATTTCAAATTCAATGTCTCCGGCAGGAACTTTGATCATGGCATTCTCTCCTTTCTTCTTACCTAGCAATCCTTTGCCTATTGGAGATTGAACTGAGATCTTTCCACTTTTTAGATCTGCTTCTTCTTCAGCTACCAGTTGGTAGGTGACTTCCATATTATTCTTCTTATTCTTGATCTTCACGGTAGAAAGAATAGAAACTTTAGAGGTATCAATACTTGACTCATCAATTACTCTCGCATCACCAACAACTGTCTCTAACTTCGAAATTTTAAGTTCAAGCAGCCCTTGAGCCTCTTTTGCAGCATCATATTCTGCATTCTCACTGAGATCTCCTTTATCTCTCGCTTCTGCGATCTGTTTAGCCATATCGGCTCTTCCTTTGGTCTTCAACTCATTCAACTCAGCTTTGAGTTTGTCGAGACCGTCTTTCGTGTAATAATTAACTCCCATAATTGACTATACCCCTTTAAACAAAAAATAACGGCCTCGCATTGAAGCCGTTTTCCTGTGTTTGTTAATACAATGCAAATATATGAAGAAATAAATTCTATTCAATTCTATACCTAGATTCATTCAAAGTGGATTTCAGCATACTAACCGAGAAATTGTGACATCCATCGAGAAAATCAACACCTGAAAGATCATTTCAAGAATTTAGACAAAGAATTTAATTGGTATGAATATGAAACTTCCATTTGCAGAAAAACTTATCAAAATGTCAACGGTATCAGAGAATGAACTAAATGCTAGTAACATCGATGACATAAAACTCGAGTTGATTCACGATCACAATGGAAGTCTATTACTTGCAGATAAGCGCCTAAAAATCGTAATGCTTAAATGGAATGGAGTCATCGATAAAGAGACTGCCAGAGAGTTGTTGAGCAAAGGAGCCGAAAACATTGAGTTTCACGACTACAAAAAATTGATGATTAATCGACTGGAGCTTGTTGAGCTTGAAACGGAAGCCAGAATATGGATCAAAAAATTCCTTCAAGGAAGAGCAAAGCGTATCGCACCAAAAGTGAATAAAGTGGCTTTTGTTAATCCAAAGAGTGTACGTGGTAGCATTTTCAGCAACATGCTTTCCTCCGCCATCTCATTAATCATTCCTACTCTTAAAACTCAAAAATTTATCACAGAGGCAGAAGCGTCTCAATGGTTACTTGCTATCTAGTCTCGATATTTTCTTTGCGATTACTTCACTTATTCGTTGGTAGGATTCATAAGTCCACCCTCCGACATGGGGAGTCAACACCACATTTGCCGATTTTGAAAGCTTCTTTAGTTGTATTCGTTCATCCTCAGAATAGGTATTAAGCTTCTCATTTTCCAACACATCTAGTGCTGCCGCATAAATCGTCCCATCTTCCAGGAGTTTTATTAAGCTTTTTGTCTCTAGAATTTCACCTCTGGCAGTATTTAGTATAACCTTAAGATTTTTAAATTTTCGAAGGTATTCCTCATTAAAAAGTCCTTTAGTATCGCTATTAAGCGGTATGTGGATACTCAATATCTCTGTTCGTTCCATCAGTTCCTGAAGATCTACGCTTTTAATCACCGAACTATCCCATTCATCTTTGTATTTATCGTAGCCTATCACTTCACATCCAAAACCTTGAAGTTTAGCTCCAAACGAATGCCCCATATTCCCCACTCCATAAATACCAACAACTTTTCCTTTGAGCTCAATTCCACGATTTTCTTCCCGTTTCCAAGCACCTTCAGCTATTTCGTAGTTTCCAGAAGGAATGCGATGCAATAATGAAAGCAACATTCCAATGGCATGCTCTCCCAAAGCATCTCTGTTACCCTCAGGAGCATTTAACGCATCTATCTTCTTAGCAATTAAATACTGCTCATCGACCTTATCCATGCCTGCTCCTGCTCGTGCAACGAATTTGAGGTTAACAGCACGATCGATCATTTCTTTGTCCACGGAAGTCTTACTCCTTATTATGAGTCCTTGAAATTCATGAATGATGCTCAAAATTTCATCACGACTGATAGTTGGAGAATAGACCACCTCGTACCCCAATTCTTTGAGGAGTGGTAGGATACATTCGTGCATGTCATCAGCGATGAGGATGCGCTTTTCTTTCATCATAAATTATACAATAGGTGTGCTGTCGAGAAATAGACAGCCAAACCGAGCAAATCGTTCGTTGTAGTAATAAAAGGTCCTGAGGCCAAGGCAGGATTTACACCAAAGCGATTTAAAAGTAGTGGTGTAACAGTGCCCATAAAAGATGCCAGTAAAACAACCGCAAAAAGGGCGATGGAAACCGTTGCTGCCAGTGGTTGCTCTCTCATAAAGAGAATGACAGCACCAAAAACCATCAACGATAGTATTGCACCATTTACAATAGCAACAAAAAACACCTTAAGTAATCGTTTCCACATGCTATCGGCAAAAACATTGGGGTTGGCCAAACTTTGCACTACGATAGACGATGATTGAATACCAACATTTCCTCCAGATGCCGTGATCAATGGAATAAAAAAAGCAAGTGCGGGTACAATGATAATTTCTTCTTTAAAGAAGCCCATGAATTGTGCACCTACTAAACCTCCGGCCATGCCGATGATTAACCATGGCAGGCGTGCACGAGATATTTTCCACACAGTATCATCTTCTTCAACATCTGAGCTTACCCCTGTCATCAATTGACGTTCTTCTTCTGCATTTTCTCTGATCACATCAATGACGTCATCGATGGTGATTCTCCCAACCAATCGTCCCCTTGCATTCACAACTGGAATAGCCTCCAGATCATACTTCTGCATGGCACTGGCAACCTCCTCTTCGTCAGTCGATGTTTCAACGGAGATGATTTGATCATCATAAATATCTGCAACCTTCGCTCCTGACTTGCCAAGAATCAGGTTCTTCACTCCTACTTTTCCAAGTAAGTTCTCCTTATCATCCACCACATAAATAGAATAAATCTTCTCTACGCTTTCTGCCTGCAAACGAATTTCCTCGATACACTGAGAAATACTCCAATTGAGATTTGCCTTAATAAGCTCCTTTGCCATCAACCCACCAGCAACATCTTCGTCATATTCGAGAAGCTCCATCAGGTTAGAGGCTTTCTCCTCGTCTGAAATTTGTCGGATCACTTCATTGCGGTCTGCCACACCCATCTCATAGAGAATGTCAGTGCCGTCATCGGAATCCATCAGCTCCACGTATGAAGCCAGGTCTGATGCTGAAAACTGTTGAATAAAATCTTGTCGTACGTCTTTCTCTAAATCTTCGAGAATGCTAGCCCCTATTTCAGAGGAAAGCAAGTCAAAAACATACTTACACTCCACTGAGTCAAACTCATCTAATAAAGCGGAGATATCAGCAGGGTTAACTCCTTCCAATGACGTCTGGATAAAGGAATTATCTTGCTCATCTAGCGCTTGCTGAAAGCGATCTTTAAACTCGACGGATAACTCAAAAGTCATTGGTGATTCCATTTCAGGAGATTTTTGACGTAAGCGAGATAAATTCTTGAACTGACAATTGCTCCGCTCGTTGATTCAGCACTTCAAGTGACGAAGCAGTGTCCGACAAATTTAGATCTTTTAGCGCGTTGCGCAAGGTCTTTCTTCGTTTGCCAAAGCCGGCCTTAACTACTCGCTTAAATAGCTTTTCATCACAAGCCAATTGTGAGACTGAATTCCGCTTCAGACG
>CAZWLS010000296.1:0-3293 GCA_964634415.1 uncultured Roseivirgaceae bacterium
ATATAGCCAACCGTGAGTTGAATCAGGATTCTCTTTTTGATATCTTTTTACCCATTTTTTGGCCTTCGATTTATCCATCTTTTTGCCAATCTTCTTTACGTCTTTTCTGTGTTTATTTTCTGACATTTCTAATAAGGTTTAGTTGGTTTGAAGACAATGGTAGTGCTAGCTGCCATTTTATCAAAGAGATGCGCAGCAAAAGGCATTTAAAATACCCTAAAACGGGTAGTGATTTCGTCGAAAATAGAAAAGGAACGCCGGAAATTAGATGAAACTTGGAGAAGCAATTATATTTGCTGTCCAACAATAAAAGCGAAGAAAAATGGCAATGTTAGGAATAATTATCGGGTTGTTTGTTTTAGCAATTTTATGCCCGTATATACTACCCAATAAATCGGTGAGCTCTCACGAAAGAGATCACGAAGTAGATTAATTTTTCTTCTGCTTCTCTTTTCTTGCATTAACAAAGGCTAAAGCGTGCACAAACGCTACTAAGAAGATTACGATATTAACAAAAATGTTTACGCCTTCTGTTACTGCTGGATTTGTTAAATTCATTGTATTAGTGTTTTAATGCGAAGATAGGTTCTTTCATCGCTTTCAGCAATTTTCTGACATCCATTTCATCATTATAGACATGAGGTGCTAATCGAACGGCATCTCCTCTGATGCTTACACTCACTCTATTTTGGTGTAGAGATTGTTTAAGGGTCTCAACATCCACACTTTTTGGAAGCCTTACTCCAAACATGTGATTTGCTCTAAATTTTTCATCCTCTATTCGGTATCCCAACTCGACAAGTTGATCAGTTGCATTTTTCATCAACTCTTTGGTATAAATCTGAATATTTTCAGGCTTCCATTTAATCAGCTGATTGATTGCTTTATGCAGCATAGGGACTAAGATGAAATTACTATGCTCACCAACTTCATATCGAAGTGAGAGATCCCTATAATTTTCCTGATAGTTTATTAACTGAGAGAAATCGTTGCTTTCAAGTCGATTGATCCAATTTTCTTCTAATGGTATTCCATTATCAAAGGCAGATCCATAGTAGGCCATTCCGATTGAATAAGGCCCTAAAAGCCATTTGTAACCAGCGCATATGAGCGCATCTGGACGAATTTCTTTTACGCTGAAAGGCAGAGCACCAACAGATTGGGTTCCGTCAATTATAAGTAGACCACCAACTTCATTGAGTCGAGCTCTTATTTTATCTAATTGAAACAAAGTACCATCAGACCAATGGATATGACCAATGGATACAGCCCGTGTTTGATCATTTATTGATTCTAAAATTTTACTATTCCATCTTTCCCCTCGATTTTCCCCTTCTCCAGGAGAAATTGTCTTAACCGAAAAACCTTTTTCCTTAAGCCTCCACCATGGATATACATTACTTGGGAATTGTTCGTCGCATAAAAGGATTTCTCCATCTTTGAATGGGAGATTGTTTATCACATTTGCAAGTCCATAGGATACTGATGGTATTATTACCACCCTACCTGGTTCAGGATTGTCTATAAGAGATGAATATTGCTTTCTTAGTACTTCCCCCTCTTCGAAAAAGTCTTCGGGGGATATCTGACAGGGTTTTCTCTTGCGTTTGATGCCTTCAACGCCCGCCTTTTCTACCTTTTTCATTAGAGGCGACATATATGCACAATTGAGATATGCTTGCTTTCTCTGAAGATTAAATTTTTGACGTTGACATTTCATTGTTATACTTACTTAATGAGATTTAAGCTATTCGATTCGAGAGCTAAAGCAAAGGAAATCTTGGAACATAATCAACCAAGAATGGTACAAGCGGACGACAAAGAAGTATGTATTGTTAGACAAGGCGAATCGATTTACGCATTTCAAAATGCATGCAGTCACATGGGTGAAAAATTGCACCAAGGCAAAATAAACTACCTAGCAGAAATTGTTTGTCCCCTTCACACCTATCGATTTAATCTAATGACAGGTGAAGAATGTCAACAGCGATGCAAAGCACTGAAGATCTATTCAATAAAATATATGGACAGTGGAGTGTATTTAGAGTGTTAGCTTAGCCAATTTTGAAAAACTTCACTACTGAAACTAACCAGTCCGCAATAGTTTGAGCAAATTCATTTCCTGAACCCCTTCCAACTATATACAGCACAAAAAGCACATAAATACTAAGCAACAGGTAGGATTTTCTTTTACCAAAATAATTTCCACTTGTAAAGATTATCACAGCCAGTACAGTTAATAGCCACAATAAGAATCTAAGCTCACTACTTAAATCCACAATTTCTGGCGGCATATGAATTGGCCCATTGATGATTGTGAAGATGAAAAGTGGAAATCCTAGTGCAAAACATATATCGAATATGTTACTACCTAAGGCGTTTGAGATAGCATCGTCATACTGTCCTCGTTTTGCATCTTTGATTGAGATAATTGTATCTGGAAAACTAGATGCTGCAGAAGCGAGTATTAGCGCAACAAACATAACTGGAATATTCAGACCTTTAAACTCTCCAAGACCAGCTACCGAATACGTATCAGCACCAATCCATTCACATGCAAGAACTAAAAAGTAGCAAACCATTGCTATCGATAGCGTTGAAAATATTAATAAAGACCAAGCTCTCTGTCCACTGATTCGGTTATTTCCAATGAATACTCTTTCCAAATCAAAAGTCACCAGGCCTTTAAGGAATGGACCTTGTGGCTCATCATCATTCTCAAAAACATCTTCATCATCTTCTCCATGCCCTTCTTCTAATAATTCATCGCGATCGACTTTTTTCATGCTCGCAAACATGTAAACAATGTAGACCACATAGACACCCATAAGCATCATGCCATGATACCAGTGCAAGCTTGATCCACTAATAAGAATTAAGAATATTAATTCAGCAATGATTAGAGCGATCCCGTCTCTAAGTAATACTTTTCTAGACACCTGAACTTTCTTAGTCATCTTCATGCCTATTACAGCAAGAACGGCTACTGCCGGAATAACCATTCCATTAAAAATAGCGCTACCGGCGGTGGTTCCGATACCCCCTGAAAATCCTTCGGCATCTGAAAGGACGAATAAGAAAAATAGTGAAGTAAATACTTCAGGCATTGAGCTCGCAATTGCGTTGATGGTAGCTCCTCTAACACCTTCAGATAAATTTCTACCAATGTATTCCGATGCGGTCATGAAACCATCACCAGCTCTCCAGATTATTATGCAACAAAACGTGATTAGGAGAAGGGGTATTACAATGCCCATGTATATTTTATTACGTTGTAGTGTGTTTTAGCGGTG
>CAZWLS010000296.1:3313-5539 GCA_964634415.1 uncultured Roseivirgaceae bacterium
CTAAGCTGGAATGGCCTAAATTAACAAAGTTTTTTCGAGTGGAGAACAAGTTGACGCATCTTTTATCAAAAGATAGTTCAACTTAAAACTGGTTTTGTCTAATTTTTCGATCAAAATATAACTAGATGTATATAAATCTTTCAGGTCTAAATATTCTTGTTACAGGGGCTAGCAGGGGAATAGGAAAAGCTTTGGCAACTAAACTTGCTGAAGCAGGAGCGACCATAGCAGTGCACTACAACAAGAATGTTAGAGAAGCTGAGAACTTGGCTCACATTTTGGGTAATGAATCAAAAGCCTTTCAGGCGGATTTTTCGAAACCCGATGAAGCAGCAAAGCTATTTGAGCGCGTTAGCCTGGAAATGGGCAGTATTGAAATTGTAGTCAATAATGCAGGTTTAGCCAAGACATCGAGCATAGACGCTAAAGATGATGAATGGATGAAGTCCTGGAATGAAACCATGATGGTTAATTTGAACTCAGCTGCAATTATTTGCAAAAAAGCGGTTCAGCATTTTGTCAGTAGAAAAGCTGCCGGGAGGATTATTAATATTGCTTCAAGAGCTGCCTTCAGAGGAGAAGAGGCTGAATATATTGCCTACGCAGCTTCAAAAGCGGGACTTGTTTCTCTGACACGTTCCATCGCTCGATCCTATGGTAAGGAAGGAGTAAAAGCTTTTGTCATAGCACCGGGATTTGTAAGGACGGACATGTCTCAGGAGTTTATGCAGCAATATGGTGAAGATCATGCCAAAGGAGATTTGGCACTTGAAAGGCTGACCGAACCGAAAGACATCGCCCCACTAGTGACCTTTATCGCAAGTGGTATGGCAGATCATGCAACAGGAGCAACATTCGATATCAACGCTGGGAGCTATTTACACTAACACATTTCTTTTTAGGGATTAATACCTAAATTAGAAGACCGAAAAAATCTGCCAATATGGAAAACAATATAAAAAACCACCTGAAAGCACTTATTCAGCTTTCTATCATAGATAGAGATTTTGGCGAGCCTGAAAAAACGTATGTTTATACTATAGGTAAGGCTAATAGAGTACCTGAAAACGAAATTGATGATTTGGTTCATGAAGTACTCAATTCAAAGGAGAATAGTGATGTGAATTTTGATGGGCTTCTATCAGAAGAGAGATTTGACTATCTGTATGATATTATTCAATTGATGAAAATTGATGGTGAAGTATTCCTGACTGAAATAAAATATTGTGAAGAGGTGGCAGAGAAGTTAGGGTATGATAAGAAAGTGGTCAAGAAAATGTCTGCAAGAGTTTATGGAGACCCATCAATAACAGGAAACAGAGAAGCCTTGATGAAAGAGGCAAACAAACATTTAAATAAGTAACCCTAATCTAATAGAGTATGAGTATCAAGGCTAAACTAAGCGTGCTGGTTCAGTTAGCAAATATCGATGGTGATTTTGCAGGTGAAGAAAGAGACCTGATATATATGATTGGCAAGGCCAATGGAGTAGGCGAAGATGAGATTAACAATATGGTTGAGAATCCTGAACCATTACCTCCCATTAGTACCATGTCAGAAGATGATAAATTTGAATATCTATTTCATTTAGTTCAGCTGATGAAAATTGATAGTCAGGTGTATTTATCTGAAATTAAATTCTGTGAAGAACTAGCAGAGAAACTTGGCTTCAAGAGAAATGTGATTTCTCAACTTTCTTCAAGAATTTATAGCGACCCAGCAATTGCTTCAGACGTCGCCTCGTTGAAGAGAGAAATTAAAAAATATAAGCACTAAAATCAGCCCGCCTTGAGCGGGCTTTTTTTATTCTTCCTTAGGAATTAGCTGTTGATGAGTAATTCCAAAATGATGATGCAGCTTAGAAAGAAATTCGTCTTCATGCATGATATCAGCTTCAACGAGCTCCCCCAACTCCAAAATTTTAAGTTTTTTATCGGTTAGAGTCACCCTACCATTTGGTGTTAGTTGACTGATGAGTTTTTTGCCAGTAAATGGTGATTCAGGAGAGTTTTGGTGATACTCGCACATTTCCATGAATTGAATGAGTTGCTTCTCTTCAGTAGTAAAAAGATATTTGGATTTAAAGTAATTGGTATCGTTAGATACTTTTAAGATTAAATTTTCATCGGGGTCTGTATCTAGCTTCCAGTATCTTGTGTAGTCCATTTGAATCTCCTTGGATATTTTAATTGGCGAAATCGGACCATCACCGAACCCTACATCCAC
>CAZWLS010000297.1:0-5536 GCA_964634415.1 uncultured Roseivirgaceae bacterium
AGTTTGCTTGTTAAGTGTTACCTTGCAAAATATCCGTTGCGCGTTGATAAATTGCTGCAAAAAGAGGTCATTAAGCGACGAATTACAAATTTGTTTTGTGTTAAAGATAAAAACAGGGAGCAAATCTTTCTGAATCTCATGTACAACATGATTTATCTCAATACCTACCCGTATTGCTTTATTCAATCGTACACTGTCGGAATAATCTAAATAGTGATACCTCACCTGGAGGTAGTCAAAAGCCAAAATGATAACAATAAGCGGTATAATAATTACCGCAAATTTTTGGCGTATTGGTAAGTTGGTTAGTCTCTTTATCATGAAATATGCGCGGCCTATGCAAGCACTTTTTCTACTACTTTTAGTAGGTCTTCCTCCGTAAATGGTTTTACAATATACTCAGATGCGCCGAGAGATAATCCTTTATTAACAACAGTTTGTTGTCCAACAGCACTTACCATAATTACTTTAGATGGCACTTCTTCATCTTTCAACACCTTTAATATTTCGAATCCCATCATATCAGGAAGAATATTATCAAGCGTGATTAAAGCTGGTTGTAGTTGAACTGCTAAATCAATGGCACTCTCTCCGTTTTGTGCTTCACCTACTACTTCATAGCCAGCACCTTCCATTGCTGACTTGATTAATGATCGCATGTAGATGGAATCATCAACAATTAATACTGTCTTACTCATTTTTACTTTTTATTACTATTTTATCACTTTATTTAAACGATTGACTATCCAATTTGGATTGATTAGGGTGATATAGAGTAACTAAACTAAGTTTTTAATCTTGTCCACAAATTTATTGTGAAATACCCAAATAAAATCTGGACAGATATCGAGCTCTTTTCCATGGAAAACGGCTTTGAAATGAATAATTGACTCAAATTCACTCGCGTCCTCCACAATAAACTCGTTTAACTCAGTAGCTTTCAATACTTTCAAAGATGGGACATTTCCATATATCTCCACATCTAAAAAATTAGAAAATTCAGTTATAACGGCTGCGGATACCATGTTATCAATTTCGGTTAGGAATCCTAGCTTCATTATGACACTTTCCTTAGAATCATCTTTGGCAATTTTTTCTGGTAAACACGCTTCATAAAGCTTTGCTACTTCAGATTCTGAAAAAATTAGATGACTTGTTCCTTTGAGTTCACCCAACAACTCGGTTTTTATTAAATGAACATCCTGATTTGGTCCTCCGAAACGATCTAAATCGAGGTCTGCGCTGACATAATCAATTTGTTCAATGTTAATGGGGCTTTGGAGTATTTGCTCCATTGATGATTTGGCCATAGATAACCCATCAAAAATGAGCTTGGTGGCAACCTTCATTTCACTATCATTCAAATCTGCCATCATAGAATATTAGGTTTAAGTTGGTTCGTTGGTCAAAATAGTCCTTTATTTTCAATCTAATTAATGTTTTAGGCGAACAATAGGGATTATTCATCGAGTTGCTTTAAAATGGCGATTAATTCTGAATTGTCAAATGGTTTAACTAAGTAATGCTTAGCTCCGTTATCCATGGCGTCTACTATAGCAGACTGTTGTCCAACGGCACTAATCATTATCACTTGAGAGCTAAAATCATCCGTATTTAACGTTTTTAAGACGTCTAAACCGGTCATATCGGGTAAGATATTATCTAACGTAATGACATCTGGCTTTAGCTCATTAGCAAGATCGATAGCCATTTCTCCATTTTTAGCTTCACCTACTATTTCATAACCTTCTTCACTGAGTAATGTTCGAAGACTTGATCGTATGTATGTAGAATCATCTACTATAAGTATTCGCATAATGCTCGTTGTTAGGTAGTTGAGATCTTTTTATAAATACGTGTTTTAACGTCGTAAATACCAAATTTACTTTTTCCATAATCTGGCATAATGTCGTAATACCCAATCACCAAGTAACCATCATCTTTAAGACAACTGTGAAGGAGGTCAAGAACCCTATGTTTCAAGGTGTCATCAAAGTAAATCATTACATTCCTACAGAAGATGATATCAAATTTATCCATCATAGAATCCATCACCAGGTTATGCTTTTTAAAAGTCACATTCGACTGATACTTTGATTTAATTGTTGCATGTTTATCATGAAAATCAAAAAAATCCTGCATGTCCTTATGAGGGAAAAATTTAAGAAATGGGACTAAGTATTGTTTTAGAGTGACTAGTGAATAATCACCTTTTTTAGCCTTATTTAGTGCCTTTGTACTCAAATCAGTCGCTGTAAGTCTTGTTCTGTTGAGGAGACCTAATGTTTCAAGTACGATATTCATGGTATAGACCTCCTCTCCAGTAGAGCATCCTGCATGCCATATTTTCATGGACTTACCCGCGAATTCGGGAAGAACATTTTCCCTGAGCTTTATCCAAACATCTGGGTTTCTAAAGAGCTCCGTTAGGTTTACTAATAAGTCATCGATTGATTCTAGAAAAAATTCGTTATCTCTAAGAATCAATGACCACAATTCGATAATAGACTCCATGTTGTGTTTCAACATTAGCCTAATGATTCCTCTTTTTAAGGATGTTCTCTCATAATTGGTAAAGTCAAGCCCATACCTATTATTTATAGCCTGCATAAGAGCGGTAAGCTCTTCATCACTGATGGTATCGGTTGTTAAGGAAGCTATGATTCTACCTTTTTAGCTGTTGATTGAAATAACACGTCCATAATGGATGCAACATCCAAAACGGGACATACTTGGCCAGATCCAAGAATGGTTGTACCACTAAGCAACTTACTATTATCTAGCGGTTTAGGTAACTTCTTTTCTATAATCTCTTTCTGTCTTTGTAATTTATCTACAACTAACCCCAGTAATCTACCTGAGTGAGTGGCAATGATTACATTCATTTCTTGCTCTTCATTTATCGAGTCAAGAAATTTTTGACCTATTTCCAATTGATCGACATTCTCAAGATTCCTTACCTCGAGAAGCCCCTTCAAGAAAACCAACGGTATGGATTGCTCCTGATGCTCCACCATCAAACTATCTGCAACAAGATGTATATCTTGTTTTCTCAGGTAAGTCACTGATTCGATGTATGTAAGAGGAATAGCATAAACCTGAGTTTCAACCTCAAATAATAGTGCACCTTTTAGTGCTAAAGAAGAAGGAAGCAATAAATGTACAGATGTACCTATCCCCAACTCTGTATCTACCAGAACTTGGCCACCTATTGATTCTACAGATTTTTTAACTACATCCATCCCAACTCCTCTTCCAGAAATTTCAGTCACTTTATCGGCGCTAGAAAATCCAGGTTCGAAGATATATCGGATGATTTCTTTTTCACCCAGTTGATCAGCAACCTCTTGTGTTACCATATTTTGGCGAACAATCTTCTCCTTAATTTTTTCAGTATTGATGCCTTTTCCATCGTCAGAAATTGTAATCACAACATTATCCTTTTCCAATGTGGCAGATAATGTAACACTGGCGGCAAGTGGCTTCCCTGAATCTTTTCTTTCTTCTTGAGATTCAATGCCATGGCCAACTGCATTTCGAACAAGGTGAACCATTGAGTCACTAATGATCTTAAGAATATTGCGATCAATTTCAACCTCGGTACCCTTTAAAGTAAGTTCTACGTTTTTCTTTTCAGCAGATGCAGCATCTCTCAATACTCTATGGAATTTATTGAACAAAAACCCCATTTGAACCATCCTAACATTCATTATTCCATAATGAAGGTTTGACGATATCCTCTTAAGTCGTTCAAATTCTAACGTGCTTTTTCCTTCAGATCCGAATAATGAAATCAACCTATCTCTTTCAATTACTAGCTCGCCAACCATGTTGAGCAGGTCATCCATTTTGCGTACCGGTATCTGTACAACATCAGCGAATTTTATTCCTGAATCTTGCTCTTCATTTTGATCACTTTCACCATTTTCATTCTCCTCTGCACTTTCATCACTAGAAACTTCCAAATCGGCAACTTCTGCCTCAGGTGCTTTTTCCTCACGAGCGTTCTTTAGATATACTGATAGCTTGGTTTTTATTCCTAAATAACTAACTCTCTCATTACTTGTAACAGCATTTATTAGACCTCCCAACTTATCATTTGCTCGGAATAAACTATCAACCAATTCCTTATCAAGAGCTACCTCTGCATTTTTAATGGCCCCAAAAACATCTTCCATTACATGGGCTAGATCAGCAATTTTTTCATAACCCATCCCCATTGCATTGCCCTTTAATGTATGGACGATACGAAAAATATTCGCTATTGCCTTCTTACTGGACATATCTTTTTCCAGCTCCACGAATAGCCTATTTAGCTCTTCGAAATTCTCCAGAGCTTCGGTTAGAAATAATTGACGATATTCTTCTTCCTTGGATTTCATTTAGATGTCATTAACCAAATAGTTACCAATCTCTTTAATGTCAAGCTCTACATCAACTGCACCAGCTTCTGAAGCTGCTTTAGGCATCCCATAAATCACACTGCTTTCTTTATTCTGCGCAATTGTCTTACCTCCTGCACTATGAATGGCTGTCATTCCTTTCACGCCATCCTTTCCCATTCCGGTTAGTAATACCCCAACCATCTTATTTTTATACACTTCAGCTGCGCTAAGCATCATTGCATTTATTGATGGGTTATTATATTCCTTATAAACCTCGTCAGTAAAATCTACCATAACTTCCCCTTTTTCTTTGACAAGGATCAAGTTTGCATGGCCTGGACAGAACATCACCACTCCTCCTGTCGGTTTCATACCTTTAGTGGCAGAAACAACCTCCAACTCAGTCAATGAGCCTAGCCTTTGCACAAATTGAGGAATGAAGACTTTGGGCATATGTTGACAAATGATAATTGGAATATTAAAATCACGTGGTAATGAACAAATTACCCTTTCAATAGCAGTTGGCCCACCAGTAGATGCACCAATAGCTATAAACTGATACTTTGAAGTCCTGCGTCCAGACTTAGCGATTACTTTGGGTTGAGACTTTACCTGAGATACTTGTTTAGGTTTTGCTCTAGATGTACTTTTTATTTTTTGAATGAGCTCCTTTTGTAGCTCACGCATTTTCGATTTGTTTCTATCTGGCTTGTTTATGTAATCTACCGCTCCATTTTTTAACGCTTCAAATACTGGCTGAAGGTCCGTATTGCCTACTGAACTTAGTATTAGTATGGGAGTCGGTCTGCTACCCATTATTTCACGAACAGCATACAGTCCGTCATATTCAGCCATATTCAAATCTAAGAGCACAACATCCGGCCTTAAATTGTTTACCTGCTGAGTTGCCTCAAGCCCATTTACCGCCGTACCCACAACTTCAATTTGGGGATCTTCCGAAAGTAAATCGGTAATGAGCAATCGCATGAAAGCAGAATCATCAACAACCAATATTTTCAATTTGGTATTCATACTAATGCTCAGTCAAATTGTTAGGAACAACAATGGCCTTATCATTTTTTAAAAGTTCAATCACATCCAGATAATAGATAAGTTGATTATTATCTTGAATTAATCCTTTTATGTAAGAA
>CAZWLS010000298.1:0-5532 GCA_964634415.1 uncultured Roseivirgaceae bacterium
GTATGGCTTTAAGCCATCTTTATCCGAAGGAGCTATTAAGCCACCAATTTTTCAGACATCAACATTTATATTCGAAAGTGCCGAAGAAGGAAAAGCTTATTTTGAACATGCATATGGACTAAGAGAAAAAAAAGAAGATGAGGAACTAGGTCTTATTTATAGTCGATTAAATAATCCCGATTTAGAAATTCTTGAAAATAGATTGACCTTATGGGATCAAGCTGAAGAAGCAGCAGTTTTTGAAAGTGGTATGAGCGCAATTACTACAGTGCTCTTACATTTTTTATCGCCTGGAGATTTGCTATTGCATAGCAATCCTATCTATGGAGGTACTGATCATTTTGTAAAGCACGTATTACCAAAATTTGGAATCAATGTTCTTGGGTTTGATCCTGATCAATCGCAAGAAGAAATTGAGCAGATGATTCGCGACAAAGGATTTGATAAGAAATTGAAAATGGTATATGTAGAATCTCCTGCTAATCCAACGAATCATCTTATTGATCTTGACATGTGTAGATCGATAGCAGATAGATTTAGTAAACCAGATGAAAAAACGTTAGTTGCGGTAGACAATACCTACATGGGACCACTTTGGCAACACCCTCTAAAACATGGAGCGGATTTAGTTCTTTACTCCGCTACAAAATATATTGGTGGTCATAGTGATGTTATAGCCGGAGCATGTCTTGGCAGCAAAGAATTGATTACTGAAGTGAAAGGTATGAGAACTTTTCTTGGCAATATGGCTGGACCTTGGACAGGTTGGTTGCTTTTAAGAAGTCTGGAAACCCTTAAAATTAGAATGGAACGCCAAGCAGAAAATGCTGCGCATGTGTATGAGGCTATTAAGGATCATCCAAAAGTCAAAACCATTCATTATCTAGGAGCATTAGAGCCAGGAACTTCTCAGCATAGAATTTTTGAAAAACAGTACACTTCTGCGGGTGCAATGCTTTCAATTGTTTTGGAAGGAGGAGAAAAGGAATCATTCCAGTTCTTGAATAGTCTAAAACTCATAAAACTTGCAGTAAGCTTAGGAAGTACCGAATCACTTGCTCAACACCCTGCATCCATGACTCATGCAGGAGTAGACTGTGATGAAAAAATGAAATACGGTATAACAGATAATCTTGTACGATTATCCGTGGGAGTTGAAAATCCCAAAGACTTAGTGTGGGACATTCAGCAAGCATTAAATCAAGTAAATTCCGATAGAAAGAAAAATTTGGAGCCATCATTAGAGATGGACCTGGCTTAGTCGAAATATTTTAAAAACGTAAGATTAGAATGATACATTAGTATGAGTGAAAACGCTCTGTACCACCATCATTCTTCTCTTTTCGTTAAATGTCTTTGCTCAACAAACCATTGAAAATTGGAGTCATCCCTTTCAAACATTATTCGTTGATAGTACGCATGTGATAGGTGCACAAAGAGACCTCAAGCAATTCGACTTTGTTAATAAATACGACTTACTAGAAATACACGGTAGGCTTACACTTATTCATTTCAGCGGAAAAATCGTTGAACTTGCTGATACTACTATTAAGATGAATGACTTAGCCAAAGCCTATCAAAAAAGCGAATATTTTGAACGGCCTGTTATTTCGGATCCTGTGTTATTTGTCAATCAATCGATCAATAAGAAATTAAGACCAAATAAGAATCCGATAATTAAGATTTGTGGAATACCAGAACTACAAATAGTTTATCCGATATATATTGAAGGCGAACTTTACGCGAATGACTTGCAAAACTATGTTCATCTAATTTGGGAGTCGTCTGAGCTTTACGAGACTTACATCGTGAGATTTCAAAATATTTTTGATGAGAATATTTTAACAATCAAGACAGATTCGAACAGCTTAATTCTGCCTCGAGAAAAACTACCAAAGGATGCATTATCTATTGTTGAAATCTCAACAGAAGACAAAAAATATTCGACAGGTTACTTTGCAATACGATTTAAAAAGTATGGAAGAATAACTGCAAAAAGAAAATTGATTGAAGCATTAACTGAGCAGTGGTTAGGAAATAAATATGTAGCGGATATTTATTTTAATGAGGCAATAAATCTGTCTGAAAATGACCCGCGGTTCTTAAAACTGTATAACGAATTTTTAAATCTTACATCAATATCAACCGCGGAGGAGTAGGCTCCATAAGAGAGGGGTCTGGGGAAAAATGTTTATTCATAAAGCCGTTCATTTCGTCGATGGTTTTTTCAGAAAGCAAATGAAGTAGTTCATCCATAACCTCGCCGGAAATCATATATGGTGGATTATCCATATTCAATTTACTTCCCCTGCAATGAGCATAAATTTGATATTCTCTACAGTCATCAATATTTGTTTTTTTAACCATACAACTTTTCAAATTTTCTGAAGGTAAATTGTGCTGCATTTCCAACCGGCTTTGCATGTCCATATTTTCCTGAAAGTATTTCATCATACTCTCCCAGGATTCTTTAGATATCTTTTTTCGCATGCTATCGGCACAATCCATACAAATTGCGTAATCAAATACCGTATCCTTAGCCGAGAATCCCTCATAGCTTTTCAACGCTTTTTCTATTATGTACTCAGTACCCTCTTCGAGTAAGTACCTTTCACACTCAATACAATTTTCAAATGGTTTATTTGATTCAAAAGAATAAAATTCCTTAGGAATGTCATGTTCATTCATGACTTCAAATCTATGCCTTAAACAATAGTCAGAAAAAAATAGTATGCATGCATAACAAATTTGCTATATTTGGAATATACAGCATTTGACACCCCTATGAAAAGAGAAGAAACGGTAGACTACAATATTAAAGGATTGTGGCATAGTATTTCTCGAATGTACAATCAGTATGGAGCTAAATACGACATTACAGCGTCTACCGGCTTTGTACTTTTAAACATTGATGTAGAAAACGGAACACCTGCAACAAAGATTGCTCCCTTATTAGGTATGGAATCAAGAAGTCTGACCCGGATGCTGAAGGCTATGGAAGAAAAAGGCTGGGTTTACAGAGAAAAAGATCCTTCTGACGGAAGATCAGTGAGAATTTTTCTTTCAGATATAGGTAAAGAGAAAAGAGAATTATCACGAAGAGCTGTAAGAGAATTCAATTCAAAGGTTCAAAATATTGTGCCTCAAGAGAAGCTTGTTGACTTTTTCAATGTACTTAAGCAAGTAAATGAAATAGTTGATGATCCATCGTTGTTCGATAAAATAGCTGAACAAATTTCTGTTGAATTTGCCAACAACGGACTAGTACAAAATCAATAAATCAAAAAATAATATAACATTCATGAAACGAGCCATTAAGAAAGCAGCGGTTTTAGGATCCGGAATAATGGGATCAAGAATAGCATGCCACTTCGCCAACATTGGTGTCGAGGTAGTTTTACTTGATATCGTACCCCGAGATCTTGATGATAAGCAAAAGGAAAATCCGGCTGCTCGTAATAAACTGGTGAATGATGCTTTGCAATCAGCAATTAAGGCAAACCCATCACCTTTATACGATAAGTCGAAAGCCAGACTAATTCAAACAGGAAACTTTGATGATGATCTTTCGAAAATCAAAGATGTTGATTGGATTATTGAGGTAGTTGTTGAAAACCTCGAAATCAAAAAATCACTTTTTGAAAAAGTTGAAAAAGAGCGTACAGAAGGAACGTTAATAACATCTAACACATCAGGGATTCCTATTCATTTGATGCTTGAAGGAAGAAGTGAAGATTTTCAGAAAAACTTCTGCGGAACGCACTTTTTTAATCCACCGAGATATTTACGACTGTTAGAAATCATACCTACTCCTAAGACAGATCCAGAAATTGTGGATTTCCTAATGAGCTACGGAGATTTATACCTTGGTAAAGAAACTGTTCTATGTAAAGACACTCCGGCTTTCATTGCAAATAGAATTGGCGTTTACTCAATGATGTCAGGAATGCATGCAATTTCTGATACAAACTTCTCTGTTGGAGAAATTGATAAACTTACTGGACCGGTAATCGGTCGAGCAAAGTCTGCTACATTTAGAACTTCTGATCTAGTAGGTCTTGATACAACAGTTAATGTATCAAACAACTTATATGCTGCGCTCGCAGATGATGAGTCTAAAGATCGTTTCAAACTTCCAAACATTGTAAAAGAATTGCATGACAGAAAATGGCTGGGTGATAAGACGAAACAAGGCTTCTATAAAAAAGTAGTTGAAGGAGGTAAAAAACAGATTCTTGAGTTAAACCTCAAAACCTACGAATACGAAGAGAAGAAAAAGTCCAAATTGGATGTTTTGGATAAAACCAAAAACATCGAGGATCTCAAAAAGAGACTACAAATCGCTATTTCTCTCAAAGGAGAAGAAGGTGATTTTTATAGAAAAACATTCTTTGACCTTTTTAAATACTGTACATACAGAATTCCAGAGATCGCGGATGAACTATTCCGAATTGATCAGGCGGTATCTGCAGGTTTTGCCTGGGAGTTAGGACCATTTGAGACATGGGAGGCCATGGGCTTTAAAGACATACTTGGCCAAATGAAAGAAGCAGGTTTTGAACCAGCACCTTGGGTACAAGAAATGATCGATGGAGGTTTTGAAACATTCTACTCTTATGAGAATGGAAAGAAATTGTACTACGATATTCCTTCTAAATCTTACAAAGTAATTCCAGGAACAGAAGGTCTTGTATTTCTTGATGCTTTCAAAGAGAACAATATCGTATGGGAGAAGCCAGGAGCTACAATCTATGATATCGGCGACGGAGTTCTAAACTTAGAATTTCACACAAAGATGAATTCAGTCGATGCTGATGTCATTGAAGGAATCAATACGGCGATCAACATGGCCGAGAAAGATTATAAAGGATTGGTAATTGGAAATGAAGGGCAAAATTTTTCTGCCGGAGCAAATCTTGCGATGCTTTTCATGTATGCAGTAGACCAAGAATTTGATGAAATAGACCTTATGGTTCGTACATTCCAAAATACCATGACTAAGGCTAGATTTTCATCAGTGCCAGTAGTTGCAGCAACATCTGGTCTAGTATTAGGAGGAGGTTGTGAGCTTTCACTTCATTGTGATGCAATTCAAGCACATGCCGAATCTTATGTGGGTCTTGTTGAAGTTGGAGTTGGCCTTATCCCTGGAGGAGGGGGAACGAAAGAGCTAACCATGCGTGCAGCCGATGATTTTACTCCTGGAGATCCTGAATTCAATACGTTGCAAGAATATTTTATGAGTATAGCCACAGCAAAGGTTGCAACTTCTGCTGCTGAAGCAAGAAAAATGAATATTCTTCGAGGAAGCGATGATATTACACTAAACAGAACCAGGCTTTTAACTGATGCCAAAGAGAAAGTAATAGCCTTGTCTGATGCTGGATATACTCAGCCAGTTGAGAGAAAGAATATCAAAGTTCAAGGAAAAGCAGCTCTTGCGATGTTCCATGCGGGTATTAGCGGAATGAGATATGGAAGCTATATCTCTGAGCATGATCAGAAAATTGGTCAAAAATGGGCTTGGATTAT
>CAZWLS010000299.1:0-5457 GCA_964634415.1 uncultured Roseivirgaceae bacterium
CTCCTTGAATTTCTTCATCATGAACGATAGTTAAACTAAATGGCTTGAATTTGTATCCGTCGATATAACCAATAAAACCAAATGTATTAATCACAAACACACCACGTTCAGCTTCAATACTTGAACCTCCTGGCTCGAAAACGCGATTATTCCCATAACCAGAAAAATCATCGAATGTATCTTCTGCCCAATAAGTAATCTTCTTCAATTTGGTGGCATCTTTAATATTCCACCTGTTTGTTGAGATTTTTTCTACTTCTAACTCATTCCCCTCAGAGTCAAACGCTTTGAAGTCATCGACAAATCTTCCAAAATCAGAAATGCTGTATGTGCCAGGTACGACCTTTGGCATATGATATTCTACTTCCTCCTGGTCTATTGTAGGTACTTCAATTTGGATAGGTAATCTATCGTTTGATGTTTTTGTAAGATCAATGTTTATGCTGTAGCGATCTTGCGCTTGAGCAAAGGTTACCACTGCAACCAGAATAGTTAGAAATGTTTTTTTCATAATGAGTTTGACAGCAAATACTATGCAGATTTATAAAGCACAAAAAAACCCCTATTGTTCGTTAATAGGGGTTAAATTATATGAATGGTAAGCTACCTATTTGAATAGATTACCAAAAGGCTATTTCTTGACGTCAATTTTGTTTTCATCAATGATGTCACCTTTTTCATTTACATCTACTATTTCATATCCGAGTTTTTCCAGTTTGGATCTATTGCTAGCCCCATCACCAACAACTAGGATGTAGAGATTGTCATCTTGTAAGTACTTCTTAGCAAGACCATTAATTTCATCTTTTGTAATGGTTGCAATGATCTTATTTTGCTTATCTACGAAGTTTTTATCCAGGTTGTAGTGGTTAATTCTACGTAGAAAGTTCGCTTTCTGTCCTGGAGTCTCATAATTTCTTGCATCACGTTGTCCAATTGCACTTCTCATAAATGATAACTCGTCGTCTGTGATCCCTTTTGTTCGATAGTCAACGATCTCCTTCATGAATTCGACTACTGAGCTGTCTGTAGCTGCAGCTTTTACTCCGGCAGAAGCAGTGAATGATGCAGGCTCATCTCCACCACTGAAAAACGACCTGGCACCATATGTCCAACCTTTGTCTTCTCTTAGGTTGAGATTAATTCTACTGTTAAATGCACCACCAAGCGGGAAGTTCATTAATGTTGTTTTGTAATAATCTCCTGTAACGTCATATTCAAGGTCAGTTACATAACCAATCCTAATCTGGGACTGCGGAGCATCCACTTTGTCAACAAGGTAGATTTTGGTTTCATCAGAACGCTTAGCCTCTGGAAGCTCTGGAAGTTTAGTGTCTTTACTTTTCCAGTTCTTTAAGAAATCTAAGTAGCCATCAATTTCCTTTTTAGAAATATCTCCAACGATCACGAGTTCAGAGACATTCGGTGAGTAGTATTGATTATAGAAGTTCTTGACATCTTCTAATGTGATATTGTCTACTGTTTCTTCAATTCCTTGAGAGGATACAGAGTAGATATGCTCATCTCCATACATGAGTCGATTAAACACTTGACTAGCGATACTGCTAGGGTCCTTTTGAGAGGCTTTAATTCCTTCCATCTGCTGATTTTTCAAACGATCAAAGTCTTCTTGTTTGAACGCAGGATTCTTTAGGATTTCGTCAGCGATTTCCAATGTTCTTGCTAGATTTTTCTTCAATGAAGAAACGAACATTGTAGTTGAAGATCTTCCCCCAAATATGTTGATACTACTACCAATTTTTCTAAGCTCTTCCTGAATTTCTTCTGAAGTATAATTCTCGGTAGCCTCATTCATCATGCTAGCAGTAAGAGAAGCAAGACCCGATTTTTTAGGTGCATATGCATCCATTTTATGACCTCCATTAATAGTCAATTGGAGAGCAACAACCGGAATTTCGTTCGATTCAGTACCTATTACTTTTATTCCATTTGAATAAGTCTCTTTCCAGAAGTCTGGAACTTTAATCGAAGGATTTGGTCCAAGCGGAGGTCTTTGACTTCTGTCAAAAGTGTCACCAGTTGGTCTGTTGTAGGTCAATCCAGCATAGTTAGTAACTGGGAATGGACTATCACCTTCCATAGGAATCACATAATTGTCATCCTTAGCCAATGGAGTATCTTCATTCGGTACTACACTTTGAATTACGGCAGACTTTCCTTTGATGTACTTGTTGTACACTCTCATCACATCTTCTTTAGTGATATTCATGTAGCGATCTAAATCGTACTTGATTCCGTTTGGATTGCCATAGAATGTCTCGTAAGATGCTAGCTGACTAACTTTTCCAGAAACACTTGCAAGTCCGTTGATCATGCTTTGTTCTTGGTTAGCTTTGAACTTAGTGATATCATCATCGCTAACACCATTTTTCTCAAACTCATCAAGAATTTCTCTAATCTGTGCTTCAAAATCTGCTAATGTTCCACCTGGGAAAGGAAGAGCAAATAATGAAAACTCGCCTGCATGTTCGCTGGTAGGATGGAAGGTAGACGCCTGAATAGCCTTTCTTGTAAGCACAAACTTCTTATAGAAATAAGAACTTTTTCCTGTACCTAGAATTTCCGATAGACAATCAAGAGCTGCCTCATCTTCATGGAATCTAGGGACCGTAGGGTATGTGAAAAGAAGAGCAGGGAAACGAATATTTGAATCTACATAAGAAACATATCGATCTCCATCCAAAACAGGAGCTTCAAGCTCCAAAGGCTTAACCTCAGGACCGCTTGGTATTACACCAAACAGCTTTTCAACTTTCGCAATTACATCTTTAGGGTCTACATCACCTCCAACAGTAAGTGTCGCATTGTTTGGACCGTACCATCTGAGGAAAAATTTCTTCAGATCATTTACATCAACACGGTCTAGATCCTCCAGTCGGCCGATTGTTAGCCAAGAGTATGGGTGTCCATATGGATATAACGCTCCGGCATTTACTTCTCGCCATCTTCCATACGGAGAGTTATCGTAGTTTTGACCTTTTTCGTTCTTTACAGTGGCTCTCTGAACTTCAAATTTTTCTTGCGTAACAGCATCTAGGAAAAAACCCATTCTATCCGCTTCTAGCCAAAGCATCGTTTCAAGTTGGTTGCTAGGTACAGTTTCGAAATAATTAGTTCTATCTCTGTTTGTAGTACCATTCAAAGTACCTCCTGCTTCTGTCACAATTTTAAAATGCTCTTCATCAGCAACATTTTCTGAACCTTGAAACATCATATGCTCAAAAAAGTGAGCAAACCCGGATTTATTAATTTCCTCACGCGCTGAGCCTACATGGTAGGTAACATCAACATGAACCAATGGATCTGAATGATCTTCATGGATAATTAAGGTGAGGCCATTGTCCAAGACATGCTTCTCATAAGGGATTACAATTTCGTCACCCTTTTTGGTGACTTTTTCTATCAACTTGGTTTGCGCGAACGCAGTTGTGCTACCAAGCAGAGCTAATACAAGCCATAACTTCTTCATAACTTTTAGTGATTGATGATAATGAATGATTTAATATTAATGAAAACGTAAAAAATGGGTTTTTATTTACATAAACACGAAAGAGGGCCTTCGGTTGCATGAAATAGTGTTTAATTGAAAGATTAAGTCATAAGTGATAACGGGAAGACATAAAAAAAGGTGCACTAGGCACCTTTCATTTTCATTCTAACTAATCTTAAGCTTCGGCATTTGCCATTCTTTTCCTTTGATTTTCATCCAGATAGATCTTTCTCATTCGGATAGACTTTGGAGTCACTTCAACATATTCATCCTTTTGGATGTATTCAAGTGCCTCTTCCAAGCTGAACTTTTTCGCAGGAGCAATCTTTGTGTTGTTGTCTGAGCCTGATGCTCTCATGTTTGTCAACTTCTTACCTTTCTGAATATTGACAACTAGATCATTGCCTCTGCTATGTTCACCTATTACTTGTCCTGTGTAAACATCTACCCCAGGATCCACAAAGAAGAAACCTCTGTCTTGAAGCTTATCAATTGAATATGGTGTTCCAGGACCGTGCTCCATAGAGATCAATGATCCATTAATTCTTCCAGGTATGGAACCTTTGTAAGCTTGATATTCTTTAAGTCTGTGTGTCATTACAGCTTCCCCGGCCGTAGCTGTAAGCATGTTATTTCTAAGACCTATTAGACCTCTCGAAGGAATTTCAAATTCTAGGTGTTGAATGTTTCCTTTCGGTTCCATAACCTTCAGTTCACCTTTTCTTTGAGTCACCATTTCGATTGCTTTACCAGAATAGTCATCAGGTACATCAATTACTAAGTGCTCTATTGGCTCTAGTTTTTGCCCACTTTCATCTTCTTTAAATAGTACTTGTGGCTGGCCGACTTGAAGCTCATATCCTTCACGTCTCATCGTTTCGATAAGTACAGACAGGTGAAGAACGCCTCTTCCGTATACCAAGAACTTATCCTCAGAACCAGTTTCTTCGACTTTCAAGGCAAGGTTCTTCTCCAATTCTTTCATGAGTCTGTCCCTGATATGACGCGAGGTAACAAACTTGCCTTCTTTGCCAAAGAATGGAGAATCATTGATGGCGAACATCATGCTCATGGTAGGTTCATCAATGGCAATTCGAGGAAGTACAAGTGGATTTTCGAAATCAGTAATGGTATCTCCAATTTCAAAATCTTCAATTCCAGTGATTGCGCAGATGTCTCCTGCCCTTGCTGATTCTACTTTTCTTTTTCCTAGGCCTTCGAAAATATGTACCTCTTTTACTTTGACTTTTTTGAGAGAGCCGTCACGCTTGCTAATTCCCAAATTAGCTCCTTCTTTAATATCTCCTTGTACAATTCTTCCAATCGCAATTCTCCCCGTAAATGAAGAGAAATCAAGCGATGTTATTTGCATAGAAGGAACACCATCTTTGTATGGAGCAGGAGGGATCACTTCGACAATTTTGTCTAGAAGTGGTAGGATACTATCTGTCGGCTTTTGCCAATCCTCACTAAACCATCCGTGCTTGCTAGATCCATATAATGTTTGGAAATCTAGTTGCTCTTCAGTTGCATCAAGCGAGAACATCAAATCGAAAACTTGCTCATGCACTTCATCGGGACGGCAATTTTCTTTATCTACTTTGTTGACAACTACAATTGGAGTAAGTCCAAGACCTAAAGCTTTTCCTAGTACAAAACGTGTTTGAGGCATAGGACCTTCAAAGGCATCAACCAAGAGGATAACACCATCAGCCATTTTGAGTACACGTTCAACTTCACCACCAAAGTCGGCGTGACCAGGAGTGTCAATAATATTGATTTTTACGCCTTTGTATTCAGCAGATACGTTTTTAGAAAGGATGGTGATACCTCTTTCACGTTCCAAATCATTGTTGTCAAGTATGAGCTCACCCTTTTCCTGATTTTCTCGGAATTCCTGCGTTGCATAGATGATTTTGTCACCGAGCGTAGTTTTGTCCTGGTCA
>CAZWLS010000300.1:0-5447 GCA_964634415.1 uncultured Roseivirgaceae bacterium
ATTCCATCAAAATCTTAGCGTTGCCGATCCGTGATGAAGATTGCATTTCTTTCAGTTCCAGTTCTATGCCTCGCATTCCTAGCTATTTTGTTTTTGCAGTCAGGACTCGACAAAGTCTTCAATTATAAGGGTAATAAAGAGTGGTTTGAGAGCCACTTTGCAAACAGTCCATTGAAAGGTCTAGTAGGATTGATGACTCTGTTAATTACACTTTTGGAGGTATCAGCAGGAGGGATCAGTGCTGCGGGTATATTCTTTTTAATTTATGATGGCAGCGCTTCCATTGCATTAATCGGAGCTCAACTTTCAACACTTTCGATTCTTGCTTTATTCTTTGGTCAGCGTATGGCTCAAGACTATGTAGGTGCTGCAACGCTTACCACTTATTTTATCATTTCAGCCATGACTGTTTATCTACTATGGGAAATGGTTTCCCCGGTTTGAGTTATTTGCTGAATGGAAATCAATGTTCACATTGCCTCTAATGAAGACTATCAAACGGTAGGAAAATTGATGGTGGAGGTTTATGCGGCATTAGAAGGTTTTCCGTCTCCAGAGGAACAACCTGAATATTATCATGTGTTGGCTAATATTGGAGAGTTTGCAAAAAAGGAGAGTGTTGATATTTTGATTGCTACATCTGAAAGTGACATATTGGGAGCGGTCGTTTATATCAATGATCTAGCAGACTACAGTGCCAACATTAACCTTGAGGAAGAAAAAGAAAGTGCTGCATTTAGACTATTGGCAGTCTCTGATAAAGCTAGAGGGTTGGGCATTGGTAAGCTTCTGACGAATGCATGCATTGAAAAAGCTAGGAGTAATGGACTTTCACAGGTGATTATACATACTACCGACTCAATGAAAGTAGCGTGGGGTATGTACGAAAAAATGGGTTTTGTGAGATCTACAGACTTAGACTTTTTTCAAGTGGGTATGCCCGTTTTAGGATTTCGCATGAAGCTCTAACCTTCGGTACTCTTAGCGTTCATTTTCCGAACTGCTCGTTCTATTCCATGGGGTGTCAATGGAAACATTGGGATCAGTTCCTTCATTACTTGGATCGTATATGTGCCTGGCCAATACTTCAGAGGTTCGGGATTAAGCCAGACAGTCTTCTTGAATTTCTTCGCAATTGCCTGAATATTTCTTATGCTCAGTGGACTTAGTTCATATGGTGCCATAGCTGAATCACCAATAAAGAATACCCTATAGTCTTTGTTGTACATGAGCAACTTGTCAATAGATATATAGGTTGACCTTCTTTCGTCAATCCAAACACGATCATATATGGTATTGTGAAAATAGAATACCTCTAAGTCATGCGAGAAGCGCGTTTTCATCTTGCGGAAAAGCTGCTGTACACTTCTTATGTACGGAGCCATTGAATATCCACCATTATCGATCAATACGATAATCTTAAGCTCTTCAAACTTTTCGCTTGTTAGTTCGGGAAGAAATAAGCCACCTCTTTTAAGCCCCGATTTGATGGTGCCAGGAACATCAAGTTTCTCGATTGCACTTTCTTCTATAACACCTTTTATTGAAGCTAAAGCTGCATCTACATTATTATCATTAAGGAGCGCATCGCGATCGATAGGGAAGTAGTTTTTATCACCTATCACTTTTCTAGCCATTCTTCCGCCACCTTGCCCACCAACTCTAAGTCCATTTTTTGCCGCTCCACCATGTCCATATGGTGAAATTCCTCCAGTTCCAATCCAGTGACTACCTCCGCTATGATTAGTTCGCTGTTGATCACGGACTTTTTCCATTCGTTCAAGCAATTCTTCTAAAGAGAGGTCAGAATAATCAGCCATTTTATCGAGTACTCTTTCGGCCGGTTCGGAATCAGTTTCTTGGGAGTCTTTGTCTTCAAGATCAGGGTTGTCTTTATCCCATAGCTCTTTTCCATTGACAACTTCTTTTATGTCATAGCTGGTAAGATGGACTTGATCCAAGAATGTATTTACCAAGTCTTCTTCTGTAAGGTCAATGTCTCTGTCAGCTTCATCGATATACTTAGTCTTCCATTGTTTAAATGTCTCGGATCGTAAGATGGCATCTTCCAATGTTTGTCCTGGTGCTATTGGGACATTTAAAAAGTATTCGTAGTAGGCTTTTGTGAAAGGACCAATATCTTCAGGCTCTTTCACTACGATACCTTTCAGTGTATTGTGTAAGTCTCCAAGAGTCTTTACCAGACCTTTTTGCATTGCTTTTCTCAGTACGAGAAGCGTACGTACATCAGCCTTTAAGCCATGTTTTCTAAAAGATTCTGGTAATGAGCTTAACATATTAGTTTAAGTATGTTCCTAAGTTATCTCCGGCGCCAATCATACGATTGACACGCTCCATATCTGCTTGCGTCTTTATCAAAGCTCCAATGCCTTCCAATCCTTGAATTTTTTCAACTGCCTCCTTGGGGGCATGATCGCCCATATATTTCAACCAGTTCAAGATTTCTCTTGTTGTTGGTGAACGTTCAAGTCCAAGTCTCCTAAGGTGATAAAATACATCTAAGGCTACTTTCACCACTTTTTCATCTAGTCCAGGATGATGCTTTTCCACAATCTTTTCCATTACATCCTTATCAGGAAAGTCAATGTAGTGGTAGATACATCTTCCTTTAAATGCAGTTGGTAATTCTTGTTCTCTATTGGATGTTATAACAATTGCCGGCATGTCCTCTTCAGATACTTCGATTACTTCACCTGATTCGGGCATAATAAACTTCCTATGGCTTAACGCATATAGGAGGTCATTCGGAAACTCTCTTGGAGCTTTATCTATTTCATCTATTAGCAATACTGAATTTGGCTTACTGTAAGCTGTAGCAGCAGGGCCTTTGGCGACATAGTCACCTAAGTTTTCTGGATTTCGATTTCCCGTTGAAAGTCTGCTTTCTAATCCCTTCTCTTCTCTTTGCGCATTCAAAATTTCTATTTGCGAATCTCTCAAATACTTCACATGATCAAATCGAGCTACAAACTGCTCCACATTGCTTTTCGAGCCGACCGGGTAAACTTCAAGATCGAGTCCTCTATCTTTTGCATAGTGAATAGGAAGTTCTGTTTTTCCTGTGCCTGGCTCTCCTTCAATAAGTAGTGGCATCCCTAAGGTACGTGCCATGTGAAAAGCTTGCGCTAAATCTGGATCGCATAAGTATTTTTCAGATCCAGTCCAATGTTTGGTTTCTGCCATAGTATCAAAACTACAAGTTATAATTTTAGTTCACCATCCTCATTCAATAGGCTCTCTAGCTTTGGATAGTTCTCTTTCATGTTTTTTTCAATAAACGCTAATGGAACATCCTCGAATGAACCATAATCTTCCAGGTATTCCATGAACTCTTCTCCATTGGTACTGTACGCTTGGAATATTGAATCATTGTTTCCATCGAATTCTAGCGGTTCAACACCTGTCAGTCGACAAAGCTCTTTATTGAATGCCGGAGTGGCCTTCACCCATTTATCATCTAGAAATACATCTACCATTCCATGTGGAGTAAGTTCATTCGTTCCAAATTTTTCAGTGAGTCTTTCCACTGCAATATGATTTTTCACTTTGGCAAGATGGAGTTTTGCCGGAATGCCAAGGCCCCGTAATCCTGCGATGTACAGTATCGATTTATCTATGCAGTGACCATGGTCTTTTTGAGCAATGTTGCTTGCCTTTAACGCGTCTTCTCGGAAAATAATATCATAAGGATCGTATCGCCATCCATCTCGAATCTTTAGATACAGACCTATCGCTTTCTCTTTCTCCGAAAGTTCTGGATTTTTAAATTCTTTAATCAGTTCTTGAATAATTGAAGTATTGTAATCAAAGAAGTATGTGCTTTTTATCGTCTCAGCCATAATGTATCAACCCTTCAATTTCATTAATCGTTCTGCAGCAGCCTCTATCGTACTTTCTTGTTTTGCAAAGCATAAGCGTATCACTTTATCTCCCGGATCTTCTGTGTAGAAGGGAGACATGGGAATTGCTGCAACTCCAATTTCTGTAGTCAAATATTTAGCAAATTCTCGATCATGCATATCGCTTATAGATTCATAGCTATATGCTTGGAAATATGTGCCTTTTGCTACTTTGGGTATCAATGGTGTTTCTGCAAGTAGCTCATTCATAGTGTCTCTCTTCTTTTCAAAAAATGAAGGAAGGTATTCGTAATTTTTTGGATCCCCTAAGTAATCTGCTATTGCAAATTGCACAAATGAATTTGTGCAAAATACGTTCCATTGATGCACTGTTTTAAATTCACTAATCAAGTATTCTGGGCCAACAACATACCCCATTTTCCATCCGGTGGCATGAAGCGTTTTACCAAATGAAAATGTTGCTATGGATTGCTCAAAAAGTCTTGAGAATCGCATGACGCTTTGATGCTGTTCTCCATCATAAATAAGATGCTCATACACTTCATCACTCAATACAATGATTTTAGTATCGCTGACAATATTTTCTAATGCCTGCATGTCCTCCTTGCTTAGCACAGTGCCACTTGGATTGTGAGGTGTATTGATAACAATCATGCGAGTTTTATCATTAACCATTCCTTTCACTTTATTCCAATCTATGGAATAGTCGGGATATGTCATTTGGTATGGCTTGACTATACCTCCAGACAATTGTATTTGGGGCGTGTAGCAATCGTATGCGGGCTCAAATATTATTACTTCATCTCCGGGATTCACGAATGCCATGATTGCAGTGTATAGCGCTTGTGTTGCCCCAGCTGTAACACAAATTTGAGATGATGGGTCGATTGGCATCCCATATAATCGTTCCATTTTGGTGCTCAAAGTTTGATTAAGTTGGGGGAGGCCTGCTAGCGGACAATACTGGTTTTTACCTTCAGTGACATATTTTGCAACTAGCTCCTTTAATTGCTCATCACACTCAAAATCTGGAAACCCTTGCCCAAGGTTGATTGCCTTGTGCTCTGTAGCCAACTTTGACATGATTGTGAAAATGTTTGTACCTCCAGCCGGAAGTTTTGATTGAAAGCCTACTTGATTTCCCATGTCTTCAAAAATAGACGGGAATAAAGGAGTATAAAAACAGATATTACCTAATCATTTTTAATTCTTGGCGGTAAGCATCCTTACGAGTCCTAAATAATCGCCAAAAAATTGTTGTAATTGAGGTAAGTCTGTAGAATTAATTTGCATGGTAAATATCTGTTCTGATTCAACATGATAAAATCCTACTGTATTGTAACCCGGGAAAAAACCAGAGTGGCCTATTAAAGTTCCGATTCCTGGGAAGTCATATTTGATTACACCCAACCCGTAGCTCCCTTGGATTTCTGGGGCATCAATAAAGTTGAAATAATCATCTTTGAGGTATTCCATACTGAAAGCTTCGCCCGACATTATTGCATTTAGCAACCTTGCATAATCTTGATTTCTATATGCATAACCTCCGCCGGTCCATTCAAATTG
>CAZWLS010000301.1:0-5430 GCA_964634415.1 uncultured Roseivirgaceae bacterium
AATTTTTGTCTTTAGCGTGATGAATCAGAAGTAGCTTGCTGAAATATGAGAATAGACTGTAAATTGTTAAAACTAAAGGGTTATTGCTTGGATTAGATGCAAAATAATCGGCGATTTTATGAGCTTTTAATTTGTTCATTGAACTAAGAGCCTTTTGCAATTCAAATATGTTATACTCCTTACTAATGCCTACATAACGCTCAATCATAGAAGAGTTAATTTCTTGACCTTCTTTAATATTTAATAGAAGCTTTTCTACCTCATTAGCAAGACGTTGCAAATTATTACCGATATTTTCTGAGAGCATCATTACTGCACCATCATCAATTTTTACATTTTTGGCTTTGCAATACGATCTAATCCAATCTGGCACTTGATTATCGTAGAGTTTCTTTGAATTCAAGAAAACAGACTTCTTGTCTATGATCTTGCCAAACTTGGTTCTTTTATCTACCGATTTATATTTATATCCAAAAACGAGTATTGTACTTGGGAGCGGATTTTCAAGATAATTCACGACCAGGGTTTGTTTGTCCTCTTTACCCCAATCTCGCATTTCTTGGGCTTCTTTTACGATGACCACTTGTCTCTCTCCCATCATTGGATAACGTCGTGCTGCTCCTATTACGTCGGTTAAAGTGGTATCCTTCCCATACATTATCAACTGATTAAAACTCCGTTGACTTTCATCCAAAGCTGTCGATTCTATATTATCTATGATATTATCTATAAAGAACGTTTCTTCGCCTTGTAGGAAATAAACGGGAGCAAATGTTCCACTTTTTATATCTCGTAGTATTTCAGTATAATCAGCTGCCATAATTCAAAGGTAAAGGCTACCTTAGAAAATGAGAATGAGAAAATTTCTATTTCTTTTAATTATTGTCTTCCTCAGCCAAATGAGCTATTCTCAATCGGCCGAAATAGATAGTTTACGGGGTGTTCTGAGTAATCTTAAAGTCAAAGACACAACCTATGTTAATGTAATCAATGACATAGCTTTCGATCTTATAATTACCAATCCTCAGGAAGCAATTTATTACATTAATTTGGCGATTTCAGTAGCAAAGGATTTGGACTATGAAGAAGGCGTTTTACGTGCTACAACGATTAAAGGAAGTAGTTTTCTTGTAATTGGCATGCCGGATCAGGCACTATCCTATTATTTGGAAGCATTAAGCTATAATCCTGAAAAATACCCATTACAATATGCCAGACTAAGTAATAATATTGGCGAAGTTTATCGTAGAAAGGAAGTTTATGATTCCAGCATAAAGTACTTCAATAGGGCTCTTAAAATCGCCCAAGAAAATGTTAAAGAATATAAGCCTGTAATAATCTACTCGAATCTTGGAGAAGTTAGCTTGATGCAAGGCGATTTACAAAAGGCCAAGTATTATTTCAATAAGTGCCTTAAAAATGCACTCTCTGAAGATCATTTAAGAGGCAAGGGTTATGGAAATTTTGGTTTAGCTGAATGTGCATTTCTAGAAGAAAAAGTTGATTTAGCAATTCTTTTAATGCATAATTCAGTAAAGTTTAGAAGTAAAGCGCTTGATCAGCGTGGTGTTGCTCAATCCTATCTCAGGTTAGATACCTATTTCCATGATGAGCAAAAAAATAATCCAGATAGCGCATTACATTATTGGATGCTGAGTGCTGATCTGTCTGTCAAACATGAAACGTTTGATCTGTTGAGTGAAGTATATAGTAAGCTTTACGAATTTCATTTGGAAAAGCTGAATATTAAAGCTGCTGCCAAGTATTTAGATCTTCATAAAAATCTAGCGGATAGTATCAGAAATGCCGAATTCATCTCAAATGTGGGCAAGATGAAATCTGCACTCAAAACAGAATTGGTAAATGCTGAGAATGAACTCTTGAAGCAAGAAAAATTACAAAGAGAATCTGAGGAAGATGCACGATTGATAGTTATTAGCCTAGCATTTTTGATTGTTTTAGGCCTGGCAGTAACAACCTATCAACATCGACAAAGGCAATTGGCTTCAAATGAGGCGAAAAATGAAAGAAAATTTACGAAAACACTTTTGCTCCTCTCCAATAAACTTAATGAATCAGACTTCAACTTATCGGAATTCATTGAACATCTATTGGAAGTATCGCAAGCAACCTTAGAAGTTGATAGAGCTACATTCAGAAGATACGATGAACGTGATGATTCATTGAACATCAATTCCAAGGTAGAAAACGACAAAGCTGAAGGCACTCCCGTTGTTCATATTCAAAAGCAAGATATTATCAGCTTTTTTGATGAATTCTTGTCTAATCGAACTGTGGCAATCACAAACGTTAGTAGTGAATCGCGACTCTCAGACATCTATGAAAGCTATTTCAAATCCGTGGGAATTGAATCTGTTCTCTGTGGTCCTGTATTGATTGATGGAAAATTTGAAGGCTTCATTTCATATGCTATGATCTACAATAAAACACGTACATGGAGCATGCAAGAGCAACGGTATGTCGCTTCTTTGGCGGATTTGATAGTTGTTGCGCTTGAAAAAAGAAAAGGAAATATTCTAAAGAGAGAAAAAGAAGAACTGATAAGTAAATTGAAAACTCGGAATAAAAGCCTGAGCGAATTCAATAGTGTAATTAGCCACAATCTAAGGGAACCTTTGACGCAAATAATTGGCTTATCGGAAATTCTAAAAGATGAGAATCATTCCAATGGAGATGCTAGGGAAATTATTAATCGTATTTCTGATTCATCTAATAAGGTGGATAAAGTAATTAAAGAATTAAGCATAATTCTCAGTGAGAATGAACCAAAGCCATCAGACTTCAGACTTCTCTCGTTAGAGAAATTGATTAAAGAAGTAATTGATCTTTTAAAAAATGATATTAAGTCACAAAATGTAACCATTGAGCAAGTTCTTGAGACATCGAAAATAACATCATACAAACCATATCTATCTGATGCCTTGTATCATATCATTTCTAATTGCATCAAATTTTCGAATCCGGCTAAAAGGTTACATATCAATATTCGTAGCTATGAAGATGAATTTAAACAATACCTAATTGTTACTGATAATGGAAGAGGCATGGACCTAGAAAAGTTTGGAGATAAAATTTTCAAAATGTACCAGCGATATCATATCGATGTGGAAGGTAGAGGCATTGGGTTATTTATCGTTAAAAACAGAATCAATGTACTCAATGGAATTATTGATGTTGAAAGCAAAGAAGGTGAAGGAACATCTTTTATAATGACTTTCCCAAAGTATTATTCCTCAGTTAATTAAGGTAGGTAGTAACCAAGTCTTGAAGCATGTCGACAGATAGCGGTTTTGACATGTAGTCAACAACGTTAATTTTTTCATCTGCCAACTGCTTATCAGAAGGATTTATGGATGAAGTTAACAATACAATCTTATTGGATTTGTTTCTTTCCATTGCACCATATTGATCGAGAAATTGCCATCCGTTCATTATTGGCATATTGATATCCAATAAAACAAGTGCATCTTCAGGTGAATTACTTTGATTGAAAAAAGTAAGGGCCTCTTCTGCAGAATCGAATGTTAGGACTTCATCTACTAGATCCGAACGTTCAATTATCATTTTGTTCAGATAGTTTGTAGTCGCATCATCATCAATCAACACTATTCTCTTCATAGTCAATAAGCTGGTAGTATGAGTATGCATGCAATTTCTGCTTTTTAACGGATCTAAAAAAGTAATAAACTACGTATTTCACGCTAAGTATAATTATCAAAAAATCAAAGATTTATTAACATCAAACCATCATATGTTAATGAAGTATTATTCATGTATAATCCTTCTATCAAGAAGCTGAAGTGTTGATGTTTAATAGCGCGATTATACCTCTATTTAAATTATCAAATCAGCTATATGAAATATCTAATAATCATTGTTCTAATAACAACTTTTAGCCAGTCGCATCAAACATACTCAGGTGATCCCGAAGGATATGTTATTGTCAAGTCTGACACTATATATGGTCGAATAAAGGTCAATTTTGATAACGGCACTATCACAGTCAAACAAGATTCAATAAATAGAATGTTTCTTACTGACATTCATCGTATCATTATCAATAACAAAGAAAGAGATATGTATACTCCAGTTACTTTGAATGGTAAAAACACTTTCTATAAGGTATTAGTAGATGGTAAATATCCACTTGCAACTAGTGAAGGGGTCTATTTTGTATTAGCAAACAGCATTCCTTTTAGCATTAGATCAGAAAAGGATTTATATGATTTTTTTGGAAAAAGAGAAGTAAAAGAATACATCTTTTTAAGAGCGATTGATATCAAAGAGCAAGATGGACTCATGGATGTTTTCCAATATTTCAATGACAGTGCATATTAGCTCCCATCAACTAACTTTTTGAAAACAGGATCTCTAAATGTTCCATTATCTGTGATCATGGAATATTCTACCTCGCAAATTATTGTTGGCTTCAACCAAATCGTTTTCTTCTCTTCATGTGCTTCAGCTTCAATGATTTTGGATTCAATAATTTGATTTTCAAAAGCTTGAGACAAAGATATTAATTGAGCATCATCGAATCCTGTTCCTACTCTCCCTCGATAAATGAGGGATCCATCTTGTTCTTCTGCAAGCTGTAAAGATCCAAATGTAGATTCTCTTTCCCCTTCTCCAACTGTATATCCAATAATAAAACAGTCTTTAGTTTCTTTTACCTTGACTTTAATCCAAGCATCACTTCTTTTGCCTGAAGTATATTTTGCGTCTATCCTTTTTGCTACAATACCTTCAATTCCATGTGCTTTCGTTGCAGCAAATAATGCTCTTCCATCCTCCTCTGTTTGACTAATCCGATAGTTGGTTTCTCCTACCCTCAGTGAATCAATCATCCACCATCTTCTTCGGTCTTGTGGGTCATTCATCAGAGATCTTCCATCCAAGTATAAACAATCAAACAAGTAACAGTATGCGGGAGATCTCTTTGATTCGTGATCAAAGTTTTTCTTACTCATGAGCCTTTTAATAACCTTTTTAAAGTTGGCCCGCCCTTCAGAGTCTAAGCAAACAATCTCACCGTCAAAGATTGCATTATTGATGCGAAATGCTTGATCAGGAACATTCAATTCTGGAAACTGATCTGTGATATCGTTTCCATTTCTACTGTATATTTTTAGTTGACCTTCATTTAGGTAAATAAGCGCTCGAATACCATCCCATTTTAATTCATAGTAATAGTCTCCGATAGGAACCCTTTTAGATGAATCTGCTAACATTGGTTTCATCACTTGCTCAAGAAGGTTTTGTTGAGGAACATCAACACGTTCTAACAACCACTCCTTATCCTTCATTAAATGCATACGGTATTCTGCACTTAGCTGCTTTCCTGATAGTCTAAAATAGAATCCATTCTTTTTTTCCTTTGTGATCTCGTATCTTCCTGTTGCATATACC
>CAZWLS010000302.1:0-5405 GCA_964634415.1 uncultured Roseivirgaceae bacterium
CCCATCTACCACAACAATATCCATCTTTTGATGACGATTGTACATTGTGATCTTTCCTTTACCAATTTGTCGGGACATTGCAGAATATGCTCCCAAGAGAAGTTGTTGCCCAGTTTGTCCTTTTGCGTAGAAAGTCCTTGAAACTTGTACCCCTCCGAATGATCGATTATCTAGAAGCCCTCCATAATCACGTGCAAAAGGAACGCCTTGTGCTACACATTGATCAATAATGTTTGTAGAAACTTCAGCTAATCGATAAACATTGGCTTCTCTAGAACGATAATCACCTCCTTTTACGGTATCGTAAAAGAGACGATAGGTTGAATCACCATCCCCTTGATAGTTTTTAGCAGCATTTATCCCGCCTTGTGCGGCGATTGAATGGGCTCTTCGAGGAGAATCCTGATAGCAAAATGCTTTTACGTTATAGCCGAGTTCTGCTAAAGTAGCAGCAGCTGATCCACCCGCCAGACCTGTTCCAACTACTATTACGTCAATAGAACGTTTATTAGCAGGGTTGACTAGTCGAATATTATTTTTATATGTGGTCCACTTATCAGCTATTGGACCTTCTGGTATTTTAGAATCTAATTTTGACATGCCTTTTAGTTCTTAAAGGGAATTGACATAATGAAAAATCGCGATGAAAACGAAACCTACCGGTATCAGAATCGCATATGCTCGACCGATTTTTTGAATGGTCGGCGTGTAGTTTGCATGACGTGCTCCAGTTGACTGGAATGCCGATTGAAATCCATGCATTAAATGCAACGCCAGAAATACAAAAGATAAGCAGTAAACAACTACTCGACCTGGATTTGCAAACATATGTACTACTTCTTGATAGTATCTATTCGGATCCTCAGGATTCATCTGTATGTATTTATAGTTCATTTCAGGTATCCAGAAATCATAAAAATGGAATCCTAAAAAGAACAAAATGAATAAACCACTCCATATCATGTTTCTGGACATCCATGTGGAATTGGCTCCTCCATTGTTTTTCGCATACTTAACTTCCCTGGAATTTCGATTCTTTATTTCTAATACAAATCCCATTATGAAGTGGAAAGTAACTCCAAATATCAAGATGGGTTGCATTACAAATTGTACTATTGGATTTGTACCCATAAAGTGTGACAGCTCATTAAAAGTGCTTTCACTGAACACAGAGGTGAAGTTTATGATGAAATGCTGTAATAAAAATATGATCAGGAATAGTGCGGAAAGCGCCATGGCGAATTTCCTACCTATGCTGCCTGAAAAAAGTTGCTTACTCATTATATAAGGTTTGGATTTTCTTCAAAGGTAATTTCAGAATGCTTGTCAGACAATCTAAAATTTCTTTTTGGACTTGTTCTAAATAATTATCTGTTCTTAAAATAAGTATGTATGCTGTATACATTGTTGTTAACAATAACTAATAGCGCACAATTCTTGTTGGGTATTTGTTCGTTGTGTTTGAAAAGCGTTTAGTTTTACCATGATTTAATTGGCCAATATGCGATTTATAAGGTATTTCTTCATAACCACATTTGTTCTTTCTGCTCTTATTTCTAGGGCGACCCATATTAGAGCTGGCGAAGTAATTGCGAAAAGGGTCTCAGGTCTGACATATCAATTTACTTTTATTGGGTACCGTGACGTTGAAGGAGTCCCATTTGGCAATGGAACCTTTGATTTTGGTGATGGAACTGTATTTGGTGGTGAAAGCGGTGAAGCAATACCATGGAAGGAACCAGTTCTAATCGCTGATGGAGTCGAGAGATGGGAGTTCACTCTAACCCATACATATGCCGGGGGGTCAAATTTCCTTGTTAGCTATGTAGAGGAATTTAGAAATGCCAATATCCAAAATATAGCAGGATCAATAAGTACTAAGTTTTATGTAGAAACCTTGTTGGTTGTAGATCCTTTGATTGTGAATAGCACCCCATTCTTCACAGTTCCTCCAATTGATCAAGCTGTTGTAGGTGGCATATTCGAACACAACCCTGGAGCTTTCGATCCAGACGGAGATAGTTTAGCCTACTATTTTACTACTCCTAAGCAAGATGAAGGCTTAGACGTGAATGGTTATCAGACCCTTATTGATCCGTCTTTTTATACCAATTTCAATCAAGGTAATCAAGCCAAAGATGGTCCTCCGTCTCTTACAATAGATGTTTTCGATGGAACAATGGTTTGGAATGCTCCCGGAGGAGCAACTATTCCTGATATGGAAAATAGAGAATTCAATGTTGCTTTCGTAGTGGAGGAATGGAGAAGAATCAATGGACAGTTGATTCGGTTAGGTTTTGTGACAAGAGATATGCAGATAATTGTGTGGAATTTTGAAAACGATCCGCCTGATTTAGAAATACCTCCAGATACATGTGTTGTTGCGGGCTCACCAATATCGGCAATGATTACAGGAATAGATCCAGATGGCGATCCTGTGAAATTAGAAGCTTTTGGAGGACCATTTGAAATTACACCATCAGCATCCTTTACACCGGATCCAGCTGAATTTCAGCCCTCGCCGGCGCTTTTAAATTTCGAATGGACACCTAGCTGCGCACAAGTCAGAGAAGCTCCTTATGAAGTGCAGTTTAAGGCTACTGATGATCCGACAATACCTGGAATCATCAATCCTCCTGGCCAAGTAAACTTTGAAACATGGAGAATAACCGTAGTTGGTCCTCCGCCTACCGGGCTTACTGTGGATTCAAGACCAGGGAGGCGAATGAGATTGAATTGGGATAATTATTCATGCACGAATGCTGATTCAATCCAGGTATGGAGGAGAGTAGGGGAGTTTGATATAGATCCAACTTGTAATCCAGGAATTCCTGAAAATTCGGGCTATCAACTTATAGAGACTTTAGGGGTTCAGGAGACTACTTTTTTAGATACAAATGAAGGAATGGGACTTTCTTCAGGTTCCAAATTCTGTTATCGTTTGGTTGCGACATTCCCTGATCCTGCAGGTGGAGAGAGTATAGTATCCGAAGAGGCTTGTGACAGCCTTCTTATCGATGTACCAATTATAACTAACGTAGATGTAAAAGAGACCAGTGAAGTGAATGGTGAAATTGAGGTTAGATGGACTCCTCCCTATCAAATCGACGATGTGGCATTTCCTCCTACGTACACTTATGAAGTGTTAAGAAAAGAAGGAATGAGTCCTGGTGGAACTTTTGCATCAGTAAGACCGCCTTCTACTGATACTACTTTTATGGATACAGGCCTCAATACTGAAGATAATTCTTACTCCTACAGAATTGTTCTTTATGACAATACTGATCAAGCTGTAGATACTTCTCAGCAGGCGTCGTCTGTATGGCTTAGTCCCACTCCTCTAGTTGGAGGAATACGATTGAGTTGGGATGCAAATGTGCCATGGTCAAATTCGGTTCAAGAATTTCCATATCATTATATTTATAGAGACAATGTTGTTAATGGAGATCTTACCGCATTACAGTTAATTGACTCTGTAGATGTAACCATGGATGGCCTTAGCTACTTAGATGACGGAAGATTTAATGGGATTGACTTAGATGAAGAAATTGAGTACTGCTACTTCGTTACGACTAATGGTTCCTTTGGGAATGAGCTACTGCCAGAGCCTTTAATTAACAACTCTCAGATCATATGCGCACAGCCAAATGACACAATTCCGCCTTGTCCTCCGATTGCACTGTTATTCAACAGTAGTTTGGATTGTGAAACTCAGGCTGCTTGTCAAACGAGGGGTGGAAATTCAGGGGTAGCGTTGGTAAATGCCTTTTCTTGGGAATTTGATAATGATCAGTCCTGTGATGACGACATACTGTTCTTTAGAATATATGCTTCGGATAATGGTGAGGAGGGAGACTATGTGGTAGTTGGAGAAACCTCTGACACCGAATTCTTTCATAACAATCTGTCGACGCTCGCATTTTGCTACTACGTTACCGCGGTAGATAGGTCGGGAAATGAGAGCAGGATATCAGAAATCATATGTAACGATAATTGTCCTCAGTATGTGCTCCCCAATGTATTTACACCAAATGGAGATGGTAGAAACGATACTTTCAGACCCATGCAAACACCGGACACTTGCCCTCGTTTCGTTGAAAGTGTGGTTTTTAAAGTGTTCAATAGAGCTGGAACGGAGGTGTTTACTCATGATTCTACGGAGCCAGAAAAGACCATATTTATTGAATGGGATGGGAGCCTAAAAGGTGGAACAGATTTACCTGCAGGGATTTATTATTATTCAGCAGAAGTAAAGTTCAATTCACTGAACCCAGAGGAGGCATTACAAGTTATAAATGGGTGGGTGCAGATCATACGATAGAAAAGCCAATTATCTTCTTTGATGGCGTTTGCAACTTATGTAATTCGTCGGTCCAATTCGTAATCAAGAGGGATAAAGATGAAAAATTTCATTTTTCATCACTTCAATCTGATTTTGCAAAAAAAAGCTTAGCGAATGAAGATGTGAAAGTTGGTGACCTTCAGAGTATTGTATTAAAGGATGGAAATACAATCTTGAATAAAAGCTCAGCTGCGTTGACCATTGCTAAAAACTTAAATGGTTTGTGGCCAGTTCTCTATATGTTCATGATAATACCCAAGTTTATCCGAGATTGGGTTTATGATTTAATTGCAGCTAATCGGTATAAGTGGTTCGGAAAACTTGATGAATGTATGATTCCTTCACCCGAATTAAAAAGTCGCTTTATCGATTAATTTGATTGCCTACTTTTGCACTCGAATAAATACTAACATATGAGCAAGGCATACGTTTTTCCTGGACAAGGAGCCCAGTTTTCAGGAATGGGAAAAGAACTTTACGACAATCATTCTTCTGCAAAAGAATTAATTGATCAATCAAATGATATTCTTGGATTCGATATCAAGAATATCATGTTCAATGGTTCAGATGATGAGTTAAAACAAACTAAAGTAACTCAACCGTCCATTTTTATCCATAGTGTGGTGGCAGCACTGACATCAGATAATTTCAATCCTGAAATGGTGGCAGGTCATTCTTTAGGAGAATTTTCGGCACTCGTAGCAAATGGTGTTTTGAGTTTTCAGGATGGTCTTTCATTAGTTTCAAAGAGAGCAATGGCAATGCAAAAAGCCTGTGAGATGCAAGAGTCAACAATGGCCGCTGTATTGGGACTTGAAGATGAGGTGGTAGAAAAAGCATGTGCTGAAACTGATGGAGTCGTAGTAGCAGCCAATTACAATTGTCCAGGACAGCTAGTAATTAGTGGTGAAGTAGCAGCTGTCAATTCAGCTTGTGAAAGATTGAAAGAAGCAGGTGCCAAAAGAGCACTCGTATTGCCAGTTGGTGGCGCATTTCATTCACCATTAATGGAGCCTGCTAGAGAAGAGTTGGCGGAGGCAATACAGAATACAAACTTTAATAA
>CAZWLS010000303.1:0-5315 GCA_964634415.1 uncultured Roseivirgaceae bacterium
ACGAGAGATGTTCTGATAGATCAGCGTCATTTGCGATTCCTCCAAGATAAATGACCTGATTTGCTGAAGTTTGATCAATGTAGGAAACGAAATTTTGCGCGGTGGTAGCCTCAAGATGACTAAATTCCTTGCTGTTGGAGGTTAATGAATGGATGAGGTAGTATACCGCGTCTAAGTCTTTAGGAAGTTGTTTTAGACTCTCAGGATCAAGAAAATCACATTCAATTACCTCTACAGATTTTAGAAATTCTTGATCAAAGTCTTCAAAGTCAAATCGACGGGTATCTCTTACAGGGCAAACAACATAATGGCCGGCTTGTACCAATTCTGGTAGTAAACGTCTTCCAATGTAGCCTGTAGATCCTGTAAGAAGTATCTTCATTAAATAGGTCTTGTAGTTGATAAACCTCCATCAATCCCGATTATTTGACCTGTTATCCATCCGGAATCTTCTGATAATAGAAAGTTAGCCAAACTCGCAATTTCTTCTGGTGAGCCAACCCTGTTCATTGGATGCCGTTTGCCTGAAGCTTCTTTTTTCTCATCTGAAGCCAATAACCTGGATGCAAGTGGTGTGTCTGTGACTGAAGGGGCGATACAATTGACCCTCACTTTTGGAGCTAATTCAGCAGCTAACGAACGCGTGATGCCTTCAATGGCGCCCTTACTTGCTGCAACAGACGAGTGGAATGGCATTCCTTGCTGCACAGCTACTGTACTAAATAGTACAACAGAAGATTGTGAGTTTTTCTTCAGGGCTTTGATTACTGATTGCAATGTTTTGATGGCACCCAGAACGTTGACTTCAAAGTCAGTTTGAAAATCATTGAGTTTTAATCCATGAAAAGGCTTAAGGTTTATCGTACCAGGGCAATAGACAAAACCATCCAATGAGTCAACCTCTAAATCGGGTGGGTTTTCAGATGTTACATCGTAGATATGATGTTCTACATTGTTTAACTCATTAAGATTTCCAATGCTTCTTGATAGAACAATTACGCTGTTTCCTGCATTAGAAAGCTGTTTTGTCAATTCAAAACCAATTCCGGTGCTACCGCCAATAATTACATATTTTTTCCCCATGGTGTATAAACATCGCTACTTAGGGAAGGTTTAAAGAAAGTTTGATTGGGGGGGGTAGGGTGAATTAATAAGATCTGCGTTTCAAAAGAAATCGACAGACTAATTATGAGAAAATTTACTACCGCCATAGTAATTCTATCCATGATGATAGTATCAGGATGCAGTGAAGAGGAGCCAGAAATGTTGCTTACAGATGATGACACAAATGAACCTGCCACCACAGAAATACGCGCTTTTATCTTTGGTCATAGCTTGATTGTTCATGAGCCCCCTCGAATCCCTACACCAAGTGACGAGACCTCTGTACCACATTGGATGGCATCTTTAGCAGACCATGCGGACTTGGGTTATTCAGTGGCTGGGCAGTATGGTTTTTTGCAGCAGCATGATGATTTACCTCCAATTGCTCAATGGGGATTCGACATTGTGGAGCCTGCCTGGGATTCTGATAATGAAACTTTTGCCGAAGCAGATTTTAACACCGTTCTACTGACACCAGCTAACTTTATTCAGTATCAGGCTTCGGACGAAAATTTTTTCAATGGTGATGTTTCGCCAGTAGGTGCTACTTTGACAATCCACGATTGGGTGAAAGATCAAGAAGAAGGAATTACGTTCTATATCTATGAAAATTGGCCTGATATGGCACCTTACATCGAAGGTGATTTCCCATTGCAAGAAGAATTGGCACCGTATCATGAGATCACACAAGGAGAGTTTCATGATTGGTGGATTGACTATCATGACCATCTGGTAACAGCTAGACCAGAGGATGATATTAGAATGATTCCTGTAGGACCGATAATAGCCGAGATTTTAACAGAGACTGATTTAGTAAATATTCCGGTAGAAGAATTATATGAAGATGATGCTCCTCACGGTAGGCCAACTATCTACTTTTTGGCCGGATTAATTACCTATATGGCTATGTATGAAACGGAATCACCGTCAGATTATCAAATACCAAATACCGTTCATTCACTTGTATCTGAAAATTATGAAGAAGTAGTAGATCTCATTTGGGATGAGTTAAATGCTTTTGATTTTGAGAATGGTGAGAGTAGGGTTTGGTGAAAAGGTCTTATACAGCTAGATGCATATCTGTAGGGTTGTACAGTCAAGAAAATACTACATAGATAGTGGTCGTCTAGTAGAAAAAGGAGAACAAGTTACGACTGGATGGTAAACTTTAACTTGTTGCGCATGGCATGCAAAATGCATGCTGTGTGCTAATCTCCGACTATTTATATGCCTCCTTGAGCTCTAAACGAGCAATTGCAATGATGATAAGAACTTCTCCAACGAAATAGATCCAGCCAAGAGTCATCAAGGATTTGTGGTGCAAGAATGCCAATATGCAGGTTAGCATGCAGTATGAAATATTGACATATGCGATGATCTTTAGATAGAAACATGAGTTACTAGGGGAGATGAAGTAGCAGCTAATTGAATAGCTTGCAAATAGAGTGGCTAACCCTGCCAAGAGGTATAGCACATCTAATGGCATCCCTATATAATCATTTAATGTTGTGAGAACTATACCTAGAAATAGTGCAGAAACTGCTGCTCCAATACCATCAATAAGAAATAGATTTTTAGTGGTGAGTGATTTCAATCTTTTAATATTTCGTAGGTCATTTCTATCATCCCATCTTTAAAGGCCATCACATCAACTAGATGCAAAGTCTTCTGTTTGTTTATCGAATCAAAAAAACGAACGCCGTCTCCGAGTATAACAGGAGCAACAGTGATCACAATTTCATCGGCAAGATTTTTTTCTATGAATTCTTTTGTAGTAATGGATCCTCCGACCATCCAGATATTTTGATAAAATGGTTTTAGCTGATCTTCAATCAACTCTTTTAAGTCTCCTGAATAGAATTGTACACTTTCCTTATTGGAGGTAAGATCGCGACTTGTCAGCACAATTACCGGAGTGTCTCCGTAAGGCCAGCCAAGGTTTAAGGCCTGTTCGTACGTTTTGGATCCCATCACGTAGCAATCAATCGCGCCAAGAAATTCAGTAATATATTCTTCAGTTAGCTCTGTTCCATTCTCAAAAGTATCCTTTGATTGCATCCAAGAAGTGGACTGTTCGGGGCTTGAAATAAAACCATCCAAACTTGATACCATATGAATAGTGACTTTACTCATCGGAGCATCCTATTCTTCGTCTCTCTTCCAATCCTTATTATTAATGTATGCAACGCCAACCAGAATGACTCCTATGAGAAGACCAAAAGCATACTCTTTAAAAGGGTTTCCAAGTAGTGCACTTATAATACTGAAGAGAATACTAAGCACGCCAATGATCATTACAATTCGATGTGTTTTTTGAATATTGCTCATCAAGATTCCTCTTTCTAATAAAGATAAGCTATTCTTTGCCTTCCAGGTAAGTTACCAGACTTTCTTCAATAAAATTTGACCATGCGCGTGAGCAAAATTCAAAACAAATGAATGATGGAATCAATCCTTCATGTTCAAAGTCTAGCCTGGATTTTGATGCGCTGATTTCATTTATTGTCCAATGAATTTTTGTGCCTACCCAATCTTTTTGAACTCCATCTAGTCCTTCGATGATTTGATTTGCATCGATGCATTCCCAAATCACTTCCTTATTTTTTAGGTATGAAATGACTTTAAATTGATACCAGGGTTTGCCCCATGAAACTTTAAAAATCACTCCGTTACGGTCAATTAAAGCGTTTTGTGATCCCCACCAGGCTTCTAATTCATTCCAAATTGCTGAGAAAATGGCATCGGAAGGTTGACTAATTTCAATTGATGTTTTGTAGCTATTCATGTTTTATTGAATGATCGAATAGGTGAGTGGCTTTTGGACCTAATAATAAATTTCTTTCTTCTACACTTGTAGAATAAATATTTAATTCTACATTTGTAGAGTATATTCTTAATTTGTAGAAATGAAATTAGCAAAAACTGAGGAGCAATTGATGCAGTATTTATGGAAAATGGAGAAGGCATTTATGAAGGACTTGTTAAGTGCTTACCCAGATCCTAAACCAGCGACTACTACCATAGCCACCTTACTTAAGCGAATGAGCGATAAAGGATTTGTGGGTTATAAAATTTTTGGTAATTCAAGGGAGTACTTTCCACTTATAAAGAAGAAGGATTATTTCGCGAATCATTTTAAGAGCCTCATCAAGGATTTTTTTAACGATAGTCCTTCGCAGTTCGCTTCGTTTTTCACCTCTAGTACTGACTTAAATAGAGAAGAATTAGAAGCACTAAAAAAAGAAATTGATAAAAAGCTGAGCAGCAAGTAGTATGCAGACTTACTTAATGAATTTTAGTCTATGCCTCGTCATTTTATTGACTTTTTACAGAGTATTTCTGGAAAACGAGACAATTCATCACTTTAAGCGATGGTTTTTAATTCTAAGCGTCGGCTTGTCACTAACCATTCCATTAATAACATTTAAGACTTATGTCGAAGCAAGTTCATTTGTGGTTTCGGATTCATTCCAATCTGAAATGCTATCGAGTAATGAGGGAGTAGCTTCTCATACCAATTTCAATTATTGGAAATTCATAACCTGGTCTCTTTACTGGTTTGGGGTTTTAGTATTCGGTATGAGATTCATTAAGAATTTGATTTCTCTGCTTCAGACCATTAGGGTAAATACCATAGAGAAGAGATATGGTTTGAGTATTGTACTACTGAAATCAAATGTGGTTCCGCATACCTTTTTCAGATACCTTTTTTGTAATCAAGAAAAGTATAAGCAAGGAAAGATTCCGAGTGAGGTATTGATTCATGAGGAAGCACATGCTAAACAGTGGCATACGGTAGATCTGATATGTCTTGAAATTATTCAGATCATGCTCTGGTTCAATCCATTGGTTTGGATCGCCAAGTCGATGATTAGATTGAATCATGAATTTTTGGCTGACCAAGCAGTTCTCTCTAAAGGCGTTTTTCAAGAGAACTATCAAAAAATCTTATTAGTCTTCTCAACGGCCGATTCGCACTTGAGTTTGACTCATTCTTTCAATCATACTTTCATTCAAAAAAGATTTAAAATCATGAAAAAACAATCAAACAAGGTAACCTTGGTTTTGAAAAGGTTATTGGTATTACCATTGGTTCTAGCTGTAGTTTTCAGTTTTAGTAATCGATCCGTTGAAATCATTAATAGTGACGTTTCGATTGAAGCATCTGAGCTTGAAGAGTATCAAAACCCCGAGGTAGCATACAATGAATT
>CAZWLS010000304.1:0-5259 GCA_964634415.1 uncultured Roseivirgaceae bacterium
AGCTCGAATTGCTTCTGACTCAAAGAAATCAAGAACAGGAATTGGTACAATGATCGGTTCTTTACACTATGCTCCACCAGAGCAGATTAAGGGCCAACATCATTTGGTAGATGCATCCTCAGATATCTATGCACTTGGGAATACTGCTTATCAAATGTTTGTGGGGAAAGCACCTTTTGATGGCTTACCAGAATATGAAGTCATGCAAAAGCAAGTTGGACAAAGTCTCCCTGACCATCCTAGCATACCGAACAGCTTTAAAAACTTTATTAGTAAAGCAACTAAGAAAGATCATAAGCATCGTTTTTCAAATGCAGATGAGGCAAGGATTTTTTTATTGGATAAAAAAACAGTCAACAACTGGTCAAAATATCGGACTACAATTTTGACTTCATTGGGGCTGACTGGTCTAGTTATTATTTCACTACTGTTTTTCTTAAGAGAACCTGAAGCTTCCAATACCGCTATGGGAGATGATTATTCTATATCGGCTGATCATACTTCTGGTGGTGAGTTTGAAGGATCTTCAGGAGGGAGGGGATTCATGGAGCCCGATGAAGAGGTCAATTCTGGTGAAAACAGAAGTGCTCACATTGGTAAGGCCCATCAACAACGCAAAGAGTGGGTTGAAAAAGCTAAGCAGGCACTAGAAAGTAAGCGATTTAGTAAGGCTAAAGAATATTTCGAAAACGCTAAAAGAGTAATTACCAATGACAATTATTTAACCAACGAAATTCAACAAGGTTTAGATTATTGTCAACAACAAATAGCTAAAAATATACGAGAGGTGGAGAGAAAAATGGAAGAGGCACTTGATGTACTGGGACAAGTCATTTTAGTAAGAGGAAGACCAAAAAACAAACTAGAACTGAGAAAAGTTAAAAATGGAGTTAAATTGTTGAAAACTGCTCGTTCTAGAAATAGAGGGTATAACTCCTCTCAGAATAGTAGTATAAATCAACACATCGAAAAATGGAACGGTGTGTTATTTAAAGCTCATTATACCAGAGGAGAAGAACTGGAGGATTTGGAAGAATATTGCCGTGCGATTCAGGAGTATGAAAACGCAAAGAATTATACACAGGATGCTAATGGGATCAACCAGAAAATTAATAATCTAAAGAATAAATGTTAATTCGACCATGGAAAAGAAAATTTTGCTTTTGCTGATTTTTATGACTGCTGGTATTGTTTTAATGGCTCAACCCGAGACTAATAGTTTGTATAAAGAGTACCGAAGCAAAGGAGATCAGTCTTTTCAACGTTCTGAGTATCGAAAAGCAATGAATCAATATAAGCAAGCATTGTACGAAGTAGAAACAGATGCTTATTTGGTAGAACGTGTTGAGTATTGCAAAACGATGTTGAAAGGAATTCAAATGTTTAAGAATGGTAATTATACCAAGGCCAAGCAATCTTTTGAATTATATCCTCGAAATAGGGATTCCAAGTATTATTTAGGACTGATGTATAAGGATGGATTAGGAGCAATTGAACGAGATATTGATTTGGCAAAAAATTATTTGAAACAAGCTCAAAAATTGAACCATCCTAAGGCCTTCAAAGCTATTCTGGAAATTAAAAAGACCGAACAGCAAATGGCTGATCAAAAGTTAATGGATCGATTTAACAAATGGAAAGATTTGGGTACAGAGGCTTTGAATAATAGGAACTATGATAAGTCAATTGGCTATTTTAATGATGCTTTATCAATAGATGGAATTGAGGAAAGTGAGAGGATAGAGGTTACTGTTTTAAAAGATCAAGCTAAAGAATTAGATGAAGCTGTTCAGCAATATAATCATAAAAAATACAAAACAGCGAGGAATACGTTTGAGAACCATTTGAAAAATGGGGATGCTAATTATTATCTAGGGAAAATGTACCTTGATGGTAATTTAGGCGATATCAATTATAAACTGGCGGAAAGATTTCTAAGAGAAGCTCGCAGGTTGGGGCATCCTTCAGCAGAAGCAGAACTTTCTGTAATTGAAACCAGAAATCGTGTAGCAAAAGAAAAGGAAAGAAGAAAGAGAGCGGAATATAATCAGTTGATTGCGGATGGAAAAACATTGTTTGAACAATCTAAGTACATTGAATCTAAAGATAAATTCAATAAAGCACTTCAAATTGGAGGCAGAGATGATTCAAGCATTCAAAAATGGCAAAAGAAAAATGATGATTTCATTATTGGTATGGGGGCCTATCAAAAAAGAAGTTACAATAAGGCTTATCACCATTTAAAAGATTATATCTACTATAGTAATGGACGATATCGAGGACCAAAGGATGCATTGTTTGTGGTAGGAGACATCTTATTCTCTGGAAAGGGCTTTATGGATAAAGATCGGGAAAAGGGGATTGCATATTTGACATCAGCGGCCAATATGGGACATGCCAGAGCCCAACAAATTGTAGATGACTATAATAGCCGTTGGGTTTATATATTCCCAAAACGCTATCGTCCAGTTTGGATTGGTTTGACTGGCTCAGTTGGATTTACCCGCTATTCTCCAGGTGATTTGAGTGCGATACCTGGATTAACTTCTAAGTTTGATACTGATGCTTATACTTATACCGGGGGACTAATGCTTCGCTTTTATTTAGGACATGCGATTTCATTACAAACAGACTTTCAGTATTATCAAAAATCTATTTATTTAGAGAACGAAGATATCGACAATTTCCTTGATTCTAATGGTGATGAGATTTATCGAAGGATTGATGAAACTGTTTTACAAACCTTCACAGGTGTGGATGGGCAAGCTTTACTCAATATTCATTTGTACCGTCATTTTAGTATCAATGGAGGAATTTACGCCAACTACTTTCTGACTGGAATTAATGAAATAGACTATGAGTTTAGAGATGAAAACCTTGATACAGGGAATACTCAAACCTCCTCAGGTAGTGATGAATCTGATTACTTTAGCGTACTTGATTTCCCTGATGAAGATAAAGAGCGCCCACTAAATAAATATTATTTCGGTTTAAGTGCGGGATTTTCTGTAAAAGTAAGCTCCCTGCTGCTTGGTGCGGGTTATCGAAGAAGTATATCCCCCATATTAAATGAAAACTACTTCAACCAAGCGGATGCCTTTAGAGAAGAGCATGTTTACTTTTCCTTGACCTTATTACTTAATGCCAAAAGATCTAAATAATTAGACTGATGACCATCTTGCTACCTGGAACTCAATACAATTTTGTATTCAATCCTTTTGCCAAGGAAAATTGGCTGGGAAGTGGAGGAATGAGTAATGTCTATAAAGGCATGAACTCCAACACTGGGGAACCGGTTGCAATCAAAGTGCTTTATCATGACTTAAGTCAAAATCCAATGTACCTGGCAAGAGCAAGGAGAGAAAGTAGTATAAGATTAGAGCATCCTAATGTTATTCGGGTTTACGATTTTATTGAACACAATAATAAATACCACTTGATAACCGAATTTTTAGATGGAGCTAGTATCGCTGATGAGTTGGAACGTAAAAAAGAGATTGGGGCAACTTTTCAGGTAAATGAAGCGCTGGAAATATTGAAGGCCATTCTCAATGGATTAAAAGTATTGCATAGCCAACCTGCACCGGTCTATCATCGGGATATTAAGTCTAGCAATGTCATGCTTTGTAAAAATGGTGGGATTAAAATTATGGATTTTGGTGTATCAAAGATTCAGAGCAAACAAGATAAAAAGTTGACCACTGTTGGGGTGAAATTAGGAACCATACTTTATTCGGCTCCTGAACAAGTAAGAGGTGATAATGATCGAATTGATCATCGAACGGATATTTACAGCAGTGGAATCACCTGTTATGAAATGCTTACAGGGCAAGTGCCTTTTAATGCACCAAACGATTTTGAATTACAAGAACAAATAGTAAAGCATAATAATATTCCGAAAGAAGTACATCAATTGCTCTCCAAGGCAACGGCAAAAGAAGTAGAGGCTAGGTATCAAAATGTAGATGAATTTATTACTGCAATTGATCAATACCTTAATCAACCTAAGAAATCAGAACGAAAACTGGATTCGAAACCCATTAATTGGGGCTTGGTCTCAATCATAGTCTCGGCCGTATTGATGCTTGTTTTTTTGTTCCTCCTATTTTCTTGAAAATTAAAAAATATGCTATAAGATGAATTATCAATTTTTTGAATCCAAGTTGTTTACCCATCAGGGTGGGAGGGATGAAAATCAGGATTGTTGTGGTAAGATCGATACTCCTTTAGGCCATTTGATTGTTGTATGTGATGGTATGGGGGGGGCGAATGGAGGAAGCATTGCCTCTGAAATTGCTACCAAAGTCGTATTAAATGAACTGTCAACTAATACGAATAACAATGATCCTACTTTCGCCTTGATCACAGCTATTAATAAAGCAAATACTGAGATTTACCAAAGAGGTATTTCCGAAAATAGTTTGAGAGGGATGGGCACTACTATTACTGCGGTTTTGATTGGTCCGGATCATGCAGTATTAGCTCATGTAGGAGACAGTCGAATTTATCAAATTCGGAAAGGTAGGATGATATTTCAAACGATTGATCATTCAGTTGTTGCTCAAAAAGTATTAGCGGGAATCATTACGGAAGAGGAAGCTAAAAGCGATCCACGTTCTAACGAGATTACCAAGGCTCTAGGGGTGGCTCCGTCTGTTGAATGTGATATTAGAAAAGTCGCTTTCAAAAAAGGAGATCTATTTGTCTTATGCTCAGATGGAATTCATAATGAAATTGCAACGGATTTATTTTTAAAGTTAGTCTCCCAAAAGAAATCATTAGATGATATCGGAAATCAATTGATCCAATATTGCGATGCCAGTGGGCGGAAACGACTCAATGGAGCACATGACAACTTAACAGTTGCTTTGCTTAAGACTTCAGTGAATTCAAAATATCATGTTAAACAATCTTTGAAATCTAAGTTGCTGGTGCCAGTACTTTTGTTGATCGCTGTCATCGCATCGGGAATGGCCTATGGAGTTTGGACTTATGTTGACAAGAACTCTTCAGATAAAAAAGACAAGGTTGCGGAGGAAATTAGTCAATTAAATGAAGCGTATAACCAAACAATGGAAGAAGTAAATTCAAAAGAAGGGCAATCTGATGATTCACCTTCTGAAAGTACTTCTTCATCAACTTCATCTTATGATTCTAATTCCGGAGGTAGTACATCTAATTCTTCTGGAAGCAATACTGCTTCTGGGGGAACAAATCGAACAAACCAAAATCAAGCAGGAGGTTCAAGTCAAAGAAGTA
>CAZWLS010000305.1:0-5254 GCA_964634415.1 uncultured Roseivirgaceae bacterium
GTACTATTTGCAAAACAGGTTCCAAACAAGAATCATATCTGATAATACACTTAACTACAATAAAGCTATTGATAATCATGAATTCGGTGTCCTTCTTGGATTGACTGTTCAACGAAGAACTAGTAATATCAGTGAAGCTACAGGAGTAGGGTATACAAATGATTTGCTAAAAAACCTTCAAGGAGCAACCTTGATTACTGAACCAGCAGAGATTAATTCTGAATATAATAAGATTGGCTATTTCGTTAGACTTAACTATGTTTTTGGAGGAAAATACCTGTTCAATGCCTCGTTTAGACGTGATGGTAGTTCTGTATTTGGTCCAAACTCTAAATATGGAAACTTCCCGGCGGTATCTGTGGGTTGGAATATTTCTGATGAAGATTTTCTAGCCGGTAGTAGTATTTTAAGCAATTTGAAATTACGCGTTAGCTACGGAGAAACAGGTTCTGAAAGATTCAGTGTAGGTAACGAAGTTGTAAATAGATGGCCGTATTTAGCCCTATTAGATAATACCAATGCTGTTATAGATGGACAAGTGGTCACTGGAGCTTCACCGCTAAACATTGCTAACTCTGTACTTCAATGGGAAGCATCTCGAGAATTTAATCCAGCTATTGATTTTGGCTTTTTAAACAACAGATTCTCTGGGTCATTGGATTATTATTCAAGAACGAGTGAAAGCTTACTTTTAGAGAATCCGGTTTCGTATGTAACAGGTTTCAATACCGGTATTGTCAACCTGGGAGAGGTAAGAAATCAAGGATGGGAGTTGGAGTTGAGGACTGTTAACATCAACAAAAATGATTTTAGTTGGAGAACTACTTTGATTGGTTCGACGAATCAAAATGAGTTGCTCTCATTTGGAGATTCAGATGGAGCCTTAATTCAGGATACATATGGTAGGAATTCACAATGGATCAACAAGATTGGGAATCCAATATCTGCCTTTTATGGATATGTCGTAGATACAGAGGCTTACAACGATGCTGAATTTAGAGTCGCATATGTTGACAATCCTTGGAATCGTATCAATGGTCAAGCTGAAGATGTAATTGTTAAGGATTTGAACGGTGATGGTAGAATTACCGGAGACGATAGAACAATACTTGGTGATCCTTATCCGGACTTATTGCTGAGTGTAACAAATGAATTCAGATATAAGGATTTCGATTTATCATTTATGATACAGGGGAGTTTTGGAGCTCAGGTAAACAATATTGGAGATCAGTATTTCTATAACTGGTTTGGAAATAGCACAAGATCTGGCGGAGCAGAGCAAGCTGTTGCAGATGGACTAGTTCCTCACGAATCTTTCATTCAGGAAAAGGTTCTTACAAGCGAAGTAATAGCTAGCGCAGATTATGTCTCACTAAGAAATGTGACCATTGGATATAATTTGCCCGCTAATCTTACCTCGAAGTTTGGCTTGCGTAGTTTGAGACTTTATCTCGCCGGGCAGAATTTGATTTATCAGACTGCATCAGACTATCATGGTTTCAATCCTGAACATGATGATAATGGGAATCCAAGGGCTTTTGGCTCTCAAAGAGCAGGTACGCCTTTGTTTAAAACTTACACATTGGGTTTAAATGTCGAATTCTAATTAGTAAAAGATTAAACTATGAAAAAGTTAAAATATATAGTATTAGCCATAGTTACGACAATTGTGACTTCATGTGCTGATGATTTTTTAAATCCGCTGCCGGATACTGCAATATCACTTGAATCATTTTTTGCTTCTGATGCAGATGTTTTGGCAGGAATTTATGGTGTTTACGATGCTCTTCAAGGCACGAATGAGAGCACAGAAACTAATATTACAAATGCCAATAGAGGAGTTCAATTTGAGCACCTTTTGACCGAGCATCGAACGGACAACACAAGAAATGCGACATTGGAAGGTTCCAAGTCTGATTTTCATAGATATGTTGTCGAAGCAGTAAATGTTGAGGCGGATGATTATTATCAATCAATGTATCAGGTGATTTTCAGAGCTAATAACATTTTGAATTTCATTGACGTAGCTGATGAAAGCAATCAAGCGAGCTATGCTGCTGAAGCTAAGTTTTTAAGAGCTTATGCTTACTTCAAATTAGTGCGTTTGTTTGGAGATGTACCTTTGGTTACAGAGCCAATTGATCCTACAAATGAAGCTGTTTTATTTACAAGAGTATCTGAAGCAGAAATATATGCTCAAATCATAGAGGATTTGCAGGAGGCTGTAGATGCCTTGGGTAGTCCATCAAAGTCACGAGCTTCTCGAGCTGCAGCTCAGGGAATTTTGGCAAAAGTCTACATGTCTCAGGAAACCCCTGATTATGCTGCTGCCGAACTCTTGTGTGAAGCGATTATCGCTTCAGGAGAATATACGCTTGAGCCTAATTTCGAGGATATTTTTTATCAAGGGGCAAGAGATGTTGACGGTAATCTTATTGATGTTGACGCGACACTTAGCAGTGAGGTGATTTTTACTATACAATATCAAGCAAGTAATTCAGATGAAAGTCAAGGTTTTTCAGCAGAATTCACTTCTTTCCAGCGAGCTGGTAGAGAGGACGGTCAAAATATTGTAAACGAAAACTTATACAATGACTTTGTTGCATTTGGAGGTAATAGAACTGCAGTTTCTATTACGGACTTAGGCGGAAATCTTGATGTTTTTGAAAATGAGGTTGCTAAATTTTTGCCTGAAGGTACAGATCTTTCTGCCACTCCAATAGAATATGGTGTAGGTAGAAATGCAGGTAATGATTACATCGCCTTAAGGTACGCTGATATTTTATTACTACATGTAGAAGCAACGATGGCAGGCACACCGGCAACGGTGGATCCTGATGCTTTAGCATCCTTCCAAGCCGTTAGGGATAGGGCAGGACTTACTACTCCTATTGTATCAGTTACAAAGCAAGAGTTATTGACCGAGCGAAGAGTGGAGTTGGCTTTTGAAAATCATCGCTACTTCGATTTAAAGAGGTTTGGAGAATTTGAAAGCGTACTATCAGCTCATGCAAGTGAGATGGGGTACGCATGGGATTTAAACAATGCCAGATTATTACCAATTCCTCAGCGTGAAATTAATCTAAGCGGAGGCCTTTTGACACAGAATCAAGGTTACTAAAATTTAAATGACATTGTGATGAAAAATAATATCAATACGTTCAGTAGAAAGTTAGGATCACTTCTAACTGTTGCAGTAACAATTTTTATTGCAAGCTGTGAGTTTAGACCTGATCTGCCTGAGGCAGGATCTATTCTGGATGAAACACCTCCAGCGGCTAATTTTGAGTATATACCAACTGCGGAAAATTTCCGCATACTCAGGTTTACAAATGCATCTACAGAAGCAACAAATTACGTTTGGGACTTTGGGTCCAATGGCGTGGCTTGTGAAGAAGTGGATGGTGAAATTGTTTGTAGCACCTCAAGTACTACCACAGCAATAGATGCTTATGCGAGATTTGATGCTGAAGATGGTGACGTTGTAATGGTGAGTTTGATAGCTTTGGATGCTAACGAAGCTGCTGATACAGCGACTTTCGATATTGAATTGATCGATGAATTTGTTCCACTTCCAGTTACCGTTCTTAACGGTGATTTTGAAGATGGTAATGAAAATTGGAAAACCACTGGTTGGGATGTGTGGGATAATAACGCATTTGAATCAAGTTCTGATGGTTCACCAAACTTATATGACGGTACTCCAAGTGGCTCTACAAAAACAGGCGGAGCTAAATGGAATGCAAGTAGGTCAGTGGGGTCACTTGCAAATAGTGGTACCAGAGTAGCTTATCAAGCATTGGTAGTATCACCTTCTATTCCCGCTTCGGATCGAATAGTTAACTACACATTAGAATTTGAATATGCAATCAAAGATGATATAGCAGCTGATCCTCCTGAAGGAAGAATAGTGATTGCCGATGTTGTTGCTGGTCACTATGAAGATGGAGACGATGCATATGCCCAAACTGATAGAGGTGGAGGTGCCAGTCTTCTTCATATTGAAGTGTCGGAGCAAAAAGGAAAGGGAAATTTTACGGTTGTTACCGGCGAGTTTGAAGCTCCTGAGAGTGGTTTGGTTTCTATTATGTTTTCAGCAATAACTCCTGTTGATGTCTATGTGGATAATGTGAAAGTCTACCCAGCAGACTGATGCAAGTGGAGTTAATACGAACAATTAAGATTTTAATATTATGAATTATATAAAAAAAGGAATATGCGTCCTGATTATGGCAGTCCTTGTTATCTCATGTGGAGATGATGATAGTCCTAACCCTACTGGTCTTTCTGCGATTGTACTATCGAGTTTTTCTGCAGAGGCTTCAGGTGATGGTACGATTGTTACTGTAACACCATTATCAATTGGAGCTTCTTCTTACGAAGTAGATTTTGGAGATCCTAATAGCAACTCGGATGTTTTGACCATTGAGGGACAAGGAAATTCCATTTCCTATGATTATCCAAATGAAGATGATACAGTGACTTATACGATTTCTGTGACTGCATTTTCAGAAGAAGGTTTTGATAATGTGACAATCACAGATGACATTACTGTGCTACATGTACCTGAAGGTTCTGTGACAACAGTTCCGGATTCACCTACAGGTACTATTTCGAATGTCTTTGCCATTTACAGTGATGGGATGGAGTTTAATGATGGTTTTATCGAGTATAGATGGGGATCAGCTGCCTCAGGAGGTACTACCTTGACTATAGAAGATCAAAATGTTATTCGATTATCCCGAATAGGAAGTGATGTTGGATCCATTTCATTTGAATCAGTCGATCCGGATAATGCTTTTGGTGACGGAATTGGGGCCACTCATATTCATTTCGATGTGAACTCGATCTTTTCTGAAGGAGTCGATCTTCTCAAAGTAACCTTGGTAGATAATGCTACTTCGGCAACTTTTGTAGTAGATGGACTTGCACTTACAGATGATGATTGGGCAAGCTTTGATTTAGACTTAGGTACTGGTTTTTCTTCAGCCGTTGGCGCATTTGATGAAATTCAATTTGAATTGGGTACAGGAGGTACAGCAAATGATCATGCGAGTATTTATCTAGACAATGTCTATCTGTATAAGGAAACCGGATCTGAGATTCTAAATGGAGACTTTGAGATCGAGGGAACCTTTGCTACTAGTCAATGGAGATTTACGACTTTCACTGATGGAGAGGATACCCCATTCGGTTCGAGTAGTGATGGATCAGATTTCGATATTGATGGCAACGATACAGGCGATAAGACAAG
>CAZWLS010000306.1:0-1169 GCA_964634415.1 uncultured Roseivirgaceae bacterium
TTATCTAAAAGCTCATCTATACCTTCCCCTGTTTTTGCAGAAACATGCTGACACTGGTACTTACCGCCCCAATCTTCTACAAGAATATTGATATTGGAAAGATCTTCTTTAATCTTATCTGGATTAGCATTTGGCTTATCCACTTTATTAATTGCTATCACAATAGGCACACCCGCAACTTGAGCATGATTTATTGCTTCTTTAGTCTGAGGCATCACAGAGTCATCAGCAGCTACAACAATTATAGCAACATCTGTAATCTTAGCTCCTCTTGCACGCATTGCAGTAAATGCTTCGTGACCTGGAGTATCTAGAAAAGCAACACGCTTGCCACTCTCGGTCATCACATCATATGCACCAATGTGCTGCGTAATTCCACCCGCTTCGCCTTCAGTTACTTTAGAATCTCTGATATAGTCAAGTAATGATGTTTTACCATGGTCTACGTGACCCATTATTGTAACAATAGGAGCTCGATCTTCTAATTTAGTTTCATCATCCTCCTCCTCAATAATATCCGTCTCCTCTTTAGCTTCTGTAAAGTCTACCTCAAAACCAAACTCATCAGCAATTACTGTTATTGTTTCAGCATCTAGCCTTTGATTGATTGAAACGAACATCCCTAATGACATACATGCGGAAATAACATCATTGGCTGTAACATCCATCAATGAAGCAAGGTCATTTGCTGAGATGTATTCCGTAACATTTAGTGTTTTAGAATCTTCTTCAGCCTGTAGCTGTCTTTCTTCTTCAGCCTCAGCTTTTGCAGATCTTTTATCTTTTCTATACTTGGATCTCTGCGATCCTCCTTTGCCACTTCCTCCGCTAAGTTTAGCAAGTGTGGCTTTGATTTTATCCTGAATTTCCTTGTCAGATAATTCTTCTGTCTTTCTTCCAGATGAACTTCTTCCTCTATCATTACGATTCCCAGAATTTCCACCACCGCTACCTCTTTGTGGTGGTGCGCCACCACCTGACTGAATCCGTTTTCTAGGACGTTTCTTTCTATCCTGATTGGAATCTGATGAAGCAACTGGCTTAGGCTTATCTTTTGGAAGCTCTATTTTATCCAAAACTTTTAATCCTCTCAGGGAATCTGCTTTGGCCTTAATAACCTCTTTTTCAGGAGCTTCATGCTCGAAACGTTCGAGAGCAAATGCGTCACA
>CAZWLS010000306.1:1179-5174 GCA_964634415.1 uncultured Roseivirgaceae bacterium
GAGCTTTCTCTTCCTTCTCGGGACTCTTTTCTTCTTCTTTTTCTTTAGGCTTCTCTTCTTCCACCTTTGGTGGCTCCTCTATTACTTTTTCTTCTTCAACAGGAGGCTCTGAGGCGACTGGGGCTTCCTCTTTTTCTTCTACTTTAGGCTCTTCAACTTTAGGTTCTTCTTCCTTAGGTTCTTCTTCCTTTTTCTTTTTATCAAGGTCAATTTTTCCAACGACTTTGGGGCCATCCAACTTTGTTCTCGCAGAGATTTTCTCTGGTTCAGCTTCCGCACCAACATTGTCCTTGATGAGAATTCGCTCATCCTCTTTTTTCTCTTCCGCAGATACCTTTTCTGCATTTATGACCAGGTTATCAGTTTTTCCACCGATGGTCAATTCAGATGCCTCTTCTTTGTCATGCGCCGAATCAGCAAACTCGCGAGCAAGCATGTCATACTGGTCCTGAGGAATTTTCGAATTTGGATTGGAATCTACTTCGTAACCCTTTTCCTTGAGAAAATCCAGGATTGTATTCTTACCTACGTTTAGCTTTCTTGCTACTTGACTTAATCTGTATTCTGCCATATAAACGTTTCAAAATTAGTCTTATTCAAATTCCTGGCTTAGAATTCGAATTAACTCTTGTACTGTTTCTTCTTCTAAATCTGTTCTTCTAACTAGATCATCTATACCCAACTTAAGCACACTCTTAGCTGTGTCCAAACCAACACGCTTAAGCTCATCGATCACCCAATCTTCAAGTTCATCAGTAAACTCTTCAAGATCTACATCTTCATCAGATGTTTCATCAAGTTCTCTAAAGACATCTATTTCCATCCCTACAAGCTTACTAGCTAATTTGATGTTCTGTCCACCTTTACCAATAGCCAAAGATACCTGATCGGGCTTTAGATAAACAGAGACTCTATCCTTCTCTTCACTTATTTTCATACTCGTGATCTTAGCCGGACTTAAGGCTCTGGCCAAATAAAGCTCCAAATTATCAGTGAAATTGATTACATCAATATTTTCATTTTGAAGCTCTCGAACGATAGAGTGAATTCTTGAACCTTTCATTCCTACGCAAGCACCAACCGGATCAATTCGATCATCATATGATTCAACGGCCACTTTGGCCCTCTCTCCTGGTTCTCTTACAACATTTTTAATGGTAATAAGTCCATCATAAACTTCAGGAACTTCCGCTTCAAATAGCCTTTCAAGAAAAACAGGTGAAGTTCTAGACAGAATAATTTTTGGATTACCATTAACCATCTCAGCTCTATGGACGATGGCTCTCACAGTATCCCCTTTTCTGTAACGATCTTTCGGTATTTGCTCTCCTTTAGGAACGGTGAGTTCATTCCCTTCTCCGTCAGTTAGTAGAACCTCTCTTCCTAGAACTTGATAAACCTCACCTTGGATTATTTCACCAACAAGATCCTTGTATTTCTGGAAAAGTATATCTTTCTCTAGATCCTTGATTTTTTGGATAAGTGTCTGTCTAGCAGTCATTACTGCTCTCCTACCAAAATCCTCAAGTTTAATTTCCTCGGCAACTTCTTCTCCAATCTCGAAATCAGGCTCAATTTTTATCGCATCAGAAAAACTGATTTTATCATGATCCCAAATGTCTTCGGAATTGTCATCAACAATTTCTCTAAACCTCCATATCTCAAGGTCTCCATTGTCTGCGTTAATTACGATATCGAAGTTATCATCGGTCTCGAATTTCTTACGAATCATAGTTCTGAATACATCTTCCAGAATTCTGATCATAGTTGGGCGGTCAATGTTTTTGCCTCTGGCAAAATCCGCAAACGAATCAATTAATACTGACGCTTCCATCTTACTTGAATGATACTTTTACTTTTGATTGTTTTATTTCTTCAAAATTCAGCGATTTACCCTCTGCTTTTTGTTTGAGAACGATCGCATCTTCCTTTACTTCAGTTAACTCCCCTTCAACCATATCTCCGTCTTTCAATTCTACCTCCAAATTCCTACCAACATTTTTCACATATTGTCGAAACAGCGTGATTGGAAAATCAAGGCCTGGCGAAGATACCTCTAATGTATATTTACCAACCATGAAGTCCTCTTCTTCTATTTCTGCACCAATCTCTCGACTTATCTTACCACATTGATCTATCGATATTCCATTATCTCCATCAATGAAAATAAGAACCTTTTGATTCCCCGTATTTCCCTTGACTTTGACATCAACAAGAAATAGATCATCAAAATTATTAACAGCCCTTTCAGCTAAGTCTTTGATTTTCCTCTCTTCTTCCACAATTCCATGAATAAAAAGAGGGGACTGTTGTCCCCTCTTTCGGTATTCTAATTTGTAATTATTCGCAAAGGTAAAAAACATAAATGTCAAATCCTCTTTTTTGATCAGAAAAACTATATTTTTCTCAACTCTCAAAATTTAGAAAAAGAAATTAAGCCATTCATCTAAAGTTAATGTCATAACTGGCTGATTTTTTGGAAATTACTCCCACATATTCTAATTTTTACAATTAGTTTTAGGAGGAGTTTCACCGCCCAATTTTATTAACCATAAAAAACCAAAAAGACCGTCTTTTAGGTCAGCCTTAGCTATTCAAATTTATCCCCATCATGAAATACTTTAAGAGCGCAGCAATTGCTGCATTTGTCCTGTCATGTGCTTATGTACAAGCTCAAGATAATTCAGTCGGAATCAACACCAACAGCCCTAATTCAAACGCTGTATTGGAACTTGTGTCGCCCAATTCTGATCAAGGGTTTCTTGTTCCTAGAATTACAACGGCGCAAAGGGTTTCGATGGAACCATCCTTAACTAATCAGGATGATGGACTAATGGTTTTTGATACAGATTTAAACCTGTTCTACTATTGGAATAATAATAATTGGAGCGCTGGACTTGGTGTCTTAAACATATTAGCTGCAGGTGGGGATCTGACAGGTAATTATCCTAATCCAACAATTAAACTTGGCGCAGTTGTAGAAAACAGAATTGGGGACCTTGCAGTTTCTACAGCTAAACTTCAAAATAGCAGCGTTACTACTGGAAAAATTAACAATGGCGCGGTTACTACTGACAAGATTGCCAACGAAGCCGTAACTGGAGAAAAATTGGAAGATGTGGGAATTACGCCTGGTACTTATGGCAATGAGTTTACTGTTCTTCAATTAACTGCAGACTCCAAAGGTAGAATTGTTGGAATAGTTGAAACTCCCATTCTAATTACTTCTACAAACATTACCGACCTATCTATCCTCAATCAAGACATCGCGAATGGCACAATAACCATTTCAAAAATAGATTCTGATGGAAACACGAATAAAGTATTGACAATAAACGGCAGTGGTCAAGTTGTATGGTCTGATAGATCAGAATTTACTTCTTCGGCACTCGCTCCCGACAACATTTACATTGGTAATGGAGCAGGAGTAGCTCAAGGCCTACCCGTGACCGGTGATGTAACAATTTCAAATAATGGCTCAGCTGCTGATGTTCAACTTAGATCAGGAGTTGTGACTTCTACTGAAATTCAAAATGGTGGAGTCGAAAGCGTTGACATCGCCAATGACGCAGTAACATCGGCAAAAATCAACAATGGCGATGTGCAAACCATAGATTTAGCCAATGATGCTGTCACTAATATTAAGCTTGCGGACAATGCGGTTAACACTGAGAACATTACTGACGGTCAAGTTCAAAACAATGATCTTGATAAGACCAACATTCCATTAAGTGGATTCGGAGATGCTGTCATTGATGTCAGCTTGGGTAATAACAAGCTTGTTAATGTTGCTGATCCTTCATTAGCTCAAGATGCCGCCACAAAAAATTATGTAGACACTGAAATCGCAAGTGAAGCATCTGCGCTTCAAGCCGAGTTAGATGCCACACAAGTGGGTGCCGGACTTGCTGCAGATGGATCGTACAACGCTAACACAGGTACCAACTACATCGATGCAGCAGGATCACTCGATGCGGCTGATGACTTACTAGATG